>DATFDC010000461.1:0-5941 GCA_035252415.1 Solirubrobacteraceae bacterium | reverse complement strand
CGACTGGGACCTCAAGACCTGCGTGCAGACCGCCAAGCGCGGCTTCGAGGCGGTCGGCGCGAACCTCGAGCCGACCCGCGCCTACTCCGACCACAACTGCATGCAGTGCGGCTCGTGCCTGCAGGGCTGCCCGACCAACGCGGGCAAGTCCACGATGAATACCTACATCCATCGTCATTGGCTCGGGCCCTACCTCACGCTGCGCCCCCACGCACTCGTGCACCGCGTGCTGATCGAGGACGGCGAGGCGACCGGCGTCGAGTACGTCGACACGAGGACCGGCGAGACCCAGCGCGCCCACGCGGACGCCGTCGTCGTCGCGTGCGGATCGCTGTCCACTCCCCAGCTGCTCATGCGCTCAGGACTCGAGAACCCCAACATCGGCCGCCACCTCGGCCTGCACCCCGCGCAGTTCGTGTTCGGCCTGTTCGACGAGCCGCAGGACGCCCACATGGTGGCCCCGATCAGCTCGCACTGCTTCGATTTCGCGGCCGACGATGACGGCGGGTTCGCGGTCGAGGCGGTGACTTTGCAGGACCCGATCGGGTTCACGGTCGGCCTGTGCGACGAGAACGGCCCGATGTGGGGGCAGCCGCTTGTGGATGCGGCAAAGAAATGGCGGCGCTGGATCGGGTTGCTCAACATGTCCAACGACGACAACAACGCAAGCGTCGAGATCGAAGACGGCCTCGAGCGCTTCACAGCGGACTTCCAGCCAGTCGAGCTCGGCCGGATCAACGCCGCCCGCGAGTTCTCGACCAAAGTGCTCCAGGCGGCCGGGGCCAGCCAGATCCTGTGGTCGGGCCTGGCCACCACCCACATGCAGGGCAGCTGCCGCATGGGCCCCGACCCCGCCACCGCGGCGGTCGACGCGAACTGCCAGTCCCACGAGGTCAAGCGCCTGTACGTGGGGGACAGCTCGCTGCACGCCCGCACGCTGTCGGTGAACCCGTCGCTGACGATCATGGCCCTCGCCACTCGTCTCGCCGCGTACCTCGACGAAGGAGCGGGCGGGCAGCTCGGATCCCCGCGCCGCGAGCAGCTGGTCGCGTAAGACCCGCGACCCGATGAGCGCTCCGGACAGCCTGTTCGCAAACCCGCGACCCGTCAACGCCCTGGCCGATCTGCTCGCCAACGTGTGGCAGCTCGGCTACGTGACCACCGATCTCGACCGGGCCACCGAGTTCATGGCTGAGCGCTTCGGCCTGCAGGACTGCCGCCGGCTTCCCTCGGACACAGCCACGTTCCTGGCCGGCGATCAGCCGGTCCCCTGGGAGGTCAAGGTCGCCATGGGCGCGCGAGGCGGCCTGATCGTCGAGCTGATCGAGCCGGTGGCCGGCGAGATCGACTTCTACACCGAGGTCCTCCCGGACAACGGCGAGTTTGCGGTGCGGCTCCACCACGTCGCCACCTATATGGGCACCGGCGACGACGAATGGGCGCGGATCGAGGCGCTATTGACCAACGCGAACCTGAAGGTCGACTACACGGTCCTGATCCCGGGCCGCGTCCGCGCCGGCTACGTCGACACCCGGGCCGAGCTCGGCCACTGGCTCGAGATCTGCCAGCTCCAGCGCGAGGACCTCGAGTTCTTCTCCGCGCTGGTCGCTGAAAGCTCCTAGTTCGGCCTCGTACTCGCGCCACGCCTCCAACTGGCGAGAAAGCGCCACGCGCGTCATGCTGTAACGCGACGCATATCCCAAGGAGGAGACCATGGGCGAGCCGAAATTGCACGGGTTGATGATGGACGACTACCCGCTGTCGTTGACCGCGGTGATCGAACGGGCCGAGCTGTTGACGCCCGGGCGCAAGGTGGTCTACCGGCGGCCCGACTGCAAGGTCCACCGAACCACGATGGGAGACTGCGCCGTCCGCGCCCGGCGGCTCGCGAGCGCACTCGCCGAGCTCGGCGTCGAAGAGGGCGACCGGGTGGGCACGTTGATGTGGAACCAGCCCGAGCACCTCGAGGCCTACTACGGCGTGCCGTCGATGGGCGCGGTGATCCACACGCTGAACCCGCGCCTGCATCCCGACGAGCTCGGCTTCATCGCCGGCGACGCCGAGGACAAGGCGCTGATCATCGACGAATCGCTGCTCGGCGTGCTCGACTCCTTCAAAGACGCCTACAGCTTCGAGCACGTGATCGTCGTCTCGCACTCGGGCGACGTCCCCGAGGGCACCACAGACTACGAGGAACTGATCGAGGGCCAGGAGCCGATGAGCTGGCCCGCGCCCGACGAGCGGAGGGCCTGCGCGATCTGTTACACGTCGGGCACGACCGGGCGACCCAAGGGCGTTCTGTACTCGCACCGGGCGCTGGTCCTGCATTCGTTCATGGCCGCGCTGCCCGACCAGATGAACGTGTCGATGCGCGACACCGTGCTCCCGGTCGTTCCGATGTTCCACGCCAACGCGTGGGGCATCCCCTACACGGCGACGATGGCGGGCGCCAGCCTCGTGCTGCCCGGGCCGCACCTGGACGCCGAATCGATCCTCGATCTGCTGGCCGACGAGAAGTGCACGCTGACCGCCGGCGTGCCCACCGTGTGGATGGCGATGTTGAAGGCGATCGAGGCCGAGCCCGAGCGCTGGGACCTGAGCGGGCTCAAGCGTCTGCTCGTGGGTGGCTCGGCGGTGCCGAAGAGCATGATCGAGGGCTATCAGAAGCACGACCTTTTCATCGTCCAGGGCTGGGGCATGACCGAGACCTCCCCGCTGGCCAGCACCTCGACCGTGCCCCCGGAGCTCGACGACACCGCCGACGACGAGAAGTTCGACTATCGCGCCCGGCAGGGCACCCCGGCGCCGTTCGTCGACATCCGCGCCCGGGGCGACGACGGCGAGCTGATTCCGTGGGACGACGAGGCGATGGGCGAGCTCGAGGTCCGGGGCCCCTGGGTCGCGGCGGCGTATTTCCAGGGCACCGGGGCCGAGAAGTTCACCGACGACGGCTGGTTCCAGACCGGCGACGTGGTCAAGATCAACCAGCAAGGCTGCATCCGGATCACCGACCGCTCCAAGGACCTGGTCAAGTCCGGCGGCGAATGGATCTCTTCGGTGGACATGGAGAACCTGCTGATGGGCCATCCCGCGGTGGCCGAGGCCGCGGTCATCGCGGTCCCCGACGAGAAATGGGACGAGCGTCCGATGGCGATCGTGGTCCTCAAAGACGGCGCCGAGGCCACGCCCGACGATCTCCGCGCGCATCTCTCGAGCAACTTCGCGAAGTGGCAACTGCCGGAGCGAGTCGAGTTCATCGACGAGATCCCGCGCACCGCGACGGGCAAGTTCAAGAAGACCTCGTTGCGTGAACAGTATGTGAAAACCCCGGTGTGAAAGGTTCCACACACACCAGGTAGCCCCCCTGCCGAAACACGTTACGGCTGCTATACACCTGAGCCGTGGCGACAGAGGAAACCCGAGTCACCGCGTCAGCGGAGACGCCACTCAACGGCACGGTCGTACAGGCGCGCGATCTCGAGCGCCAGTACGGCGAGGGCGCGACCGCGGTGCACGCGCTGCGAGGCGTCTCACTCGACGTGGCCCGCGGCAATCTGGTCGCGGTCATGGGCCCGTCCGGCTCCGGTAAGTCGACGCTGATGCACATTCTGGCCGGTCTTGACAAGCCGACCAGCGGCACGGTCACCGTTGCCGGCACCGAGATCACCGGGCTCGACGACGCCGACATGACCCGGTTGCGCCGCGACCACATCGGCTTCGTGTTCCAGTTCTTCAATCTGCTGCCGATGCTGACCGCCGAGGAGAACGTGGTCCTGCCCCTCTCGATCGCCGGCGAGAAGCCCGACCGCGATTGGCTCGACGAGCTCACGCGCAAGACCGGCCTGTCCGACCGCCGGAGTCATCGTCCTTCGGAGCTCTCGGGCGGGCAGCAGCAGCGTGTCGCGATCGCCCGCGCGCTGGTCACCAAGCCGACGATCCTGTTCGCCGACGAACCGACCGGCAACCTCGATTCCAAGACCGGTGGCGAGATCCTCGAACTGCTGCGCGACTCCGCACGCGACTACAACCAGACGATCGTGATGGTGACCCACGAGGCGCGCGCGGCGGCGATCGCCGACCGGATCCTGTTCCTGGCCGACGGGCTGATCGTCAAGGAGCTGACCGACGCCGATCAGGCACAAGTGCTCGAAGTTATGAGCACTTTGCAGTAATGACCAGGGTTGCACTCCGGGGACTGCTGGGCCGCAAGCTGCGCGCGGCGTTGACCGCGTTGGCGATCGTCATCGGAGTGGCCATGGTCAGCGGCACGTTTGTGCTCACTGACACGATCAAGTCGGCGTTCTCCACCGTGTTCACCCAGGCCTACAAGAACGCCGACGCGGTGATCAGCGGTAAGAGCGCGATCTCCAACGCAAACGGCAACGGCCCCGGGGGCGAGGTCCCGAGCCTACCGGCCTCGCTGCTCACCCGGGTCCGCGCCCTGCCGGGCGTGAGCCAGGCCGACGGGGGCATCGCCGATCAGGCCCAGCTGGTAGGCCCAAACGGCAAGGTGATCTCGAGCGGGGGCGCGCCGGGCCTGGCCTTCAGCCACACGCCCGAGGGCCAGCGCTTCAACCCGCTGAGCCTGACCAGCGGCAGGTACCCGAGCGGTCCCGGCGAGGTCAACATCGATACCGCGACCGCGAGCAAGAAGGGCTTCAAGGTCGGCGACGACATCGGGATCATCGCCCGCGGCCCGGTGGAGCACTTCCGCATCGTGGGCACGGTGAAGTTCGCCGGCGTCTCCTCGCTCGGCGGCGCGACCATGGCGATCTTCACCCTGCCCGAGGCTCAGCGGCTGTTCCACAAGCAGGGCCGCTACGACCAGATCAACGTGGCGGCCAAATCGGGAACCTCGCCCGCCCAGCTGGTCAGCCAGATCAAGCCGCTGCTCGGCCCGAGCGCCCAGGTGAGGACCGGCCAGGGCCAGGCCGCGCAGGCCACCAAGGACACCAGCGGGTTCCTGAACATCTTCCAGGACTTCCTGCTCGCGTTCGGCGGGATCGCGCTGTTCGTCGGCAGCTTCGTGATCGCCAACACGCTGTCGATCACGATCGCCCAGCGCACCCGCGAGCTCGCGACGCTGCGCACCCTCGGCGCCACGCGCCGTCAGGTCCTCGGCTCGGTGCTCGTCGAGGCGTTCGTGATCGGCACCATCGCCTCGGTGGTCGGCCTGTTCGCCGGTCTCCTGCTGGCCAAGGCGCTCAACTCGCTGCTGGTCTCGTTCGGGATCGACCTGCCCCAGGCCTCCACCGTGTTCAAGGCGCGGACGATCATCGTCGCGCTCGTGGTCGGGATCGTGATCACGATCATCGCGGCCATGCGCCCGGCACTCCGTTCCACGCGTGTACCGCCGATCGCCGCCGCGCGGGAGGGGGCGATCCTGCCCGAGTCGCGCTGGGCGAAGTTCGGCCCTTACGCGGCCGGCGCGACAATCGTCCTGGCCATCGTGCTGATGCTGGTCGGCCTGCTCGCGAGCGGCCTGTCGACCGGGCTGGCATTGCTGTTCGTCGGCGTCGGCGCCGTGGCGCTGTTCATCGGGGTCGCGATGCTGGCGCCCAAGCTCGTGCCGCCGCTCGTGCGCGTGCTCGGCTGGCCGGCCAAGCGGTTCGGGGGCGCGGTCAACAAGGCGTTCGTGGCCAACTACGCGGTCACCGCGGAGAACAACTTCTCGCCGATCAGCCTGTCCTCCGAGAAAGCGATCCGGAACGTCTCCGGCGTCACCGTTGTCTCAGGCGTGCGGGCCGGCACGGCCCGGGCGTTCGGCTCCAATATCAACCTCACCGCGGTCGAGCCGAATGTGGCCCGCGTGATCAACATCGACTGGCAGGACGGCAGCCAGGCGGTGACCGCCAAGCTGGGCACCGACGGCGCGTTCGTCGACAAGGACTTCGCGAAGTCTCACCACCTGCAGGTGGGCTCGCCGTTGGCGGTCGAGACG
>DATFDC010000460.1:0-27348 GCA_035252415.1 Solirubrobacteraceae bacterium | reverse complement strand
CTGGCGGCTCGGACGGGCGACGGCGAGGCAGGTGTTGTTGAGCGGACAAACCGAGGTGCTGTAGCGCTCTAGGTCGTACAGAAAGTGGTCGCGGCCACATGGGCGTGACACCATGTCCTGTCGGCGGATACTTGAAAGGACCTTGGTCCGATCGCTCGATCTGGGGCAGAATGATTGAACGCACATCTGTTTCGGCGCCGTGGCGGACGGTCCGGCGTGCTGGACTGCGTGATCCGTTGGGGGTTACGACGCGCAGGGAGTCTGTCCGCTTCGTAATCGGGGTGGTTTTGATCGCGGGCGCGGACTATGCGCTCGCGAAGGCTATGTCGCCGCTGGTGCTGACGGGTGGTTTGTACGCGGTCTGGCCCACGTTCGGTTTCGGGGTCGCGGTGCTGTACCTCGCCGGTCTGCGGTGGTGGCCCGGCGTGCTGCTCGGAGAGGTGGTGGTGCGCAGCTACGCGGCGATCGGTCTTGGAGGGGGGTTGGTTGTGGCGGCAGTAAACGCTGCGAGCGTCGTGGTGGCAGTGATCATCCTGCGACAGCTGATTGGCCCGCGGGCGAGGCTGGATCGGCTCGCGCATGTCGGCGCGGTGCTGGTAGCCGTCGGGATCGGGGAAGCTATCAGCGGGACTGGGGGGACGAGCGTGCGGGTCATTGAGGGTCTGCTCGACCCGGCGCAGATAGCCGGGTTCTGGCGCGGCTGGTGGCTGAATGCTGTCGTTGGGGGGGTGGTGATCGTTCCGCTGGCGCTGGCGTGGTCGGGGCCGCTGGCCGCGGCGTGGCGTGGTCACGGTGCCTGGGAGGGTGCGCTGATGCTTGCCTCGGTCGCCGGGTTGAGCGCGATCGTTTCGTCGGCTTCGCACCCGCTGCTCTACCTGGTGTGGCCCGCGTTCCTCTGGGCCGCGCTCCGTTTCGGTCCGCAGGGCGCGACTGCCGCCGCCGCGATCGCCGCCGTCACGGGGGTGTGGTTCACCGCGAACGAGCTGGGTCCCTTCGTCGAGCACTCCGCGACCGGTACCGTCGTCAACCTCCAGCTCTACATCGGGTTCTCCGCGCTGACCGCGCAGTGTCTCGCTGCGGTCGTGAGCGAGCAACGGAGCGCGGCGCTGGAGCTGGCCGAGTCCCGGGCACGCCTGAACCAGACCAGCGACCGAGAACGACGCAAGCTCGAGCATGATCTGCATGACGGGGCGCAGCAACACCTGATCGGAGCGCTGATCAGGACCTCCACGGTCGAGGAGCGGGTTATCGACGACCCGGATCTGCGGAGAAGCGTGTCCGGGATCCGCGTTGAGCTCGAGTCGGCGATTGAGGAACTTCGCGCCCTCGCGCGCGGGATCTATCCAGCCGTGCTCGCCCAGGAAGGACTCGCCGTCGCGCTCCGCAGCTTGGCGCTGGGATCCCCCGCCAGTATCGCGGTGCACGCAGCCGGACCCAGGATCGCACCCGAGATCGAGGCCGCCTTCTACTTCTGCTGCGTCGAGGCGGTTCAAAACGCGGTAAAGCACGGGGGGCCGGATGTGGAGGTCTCGATAAGGCTCTGGAACAGTCCGGATGAGCTGCAGCTCGAGGTGCGCGACACGGGACCCGGATTCGCCGTCGCCACGCGCGGCGGGGGACTCGGCCTGGAAAGCATGCGCGACCGCGTAGCCTCCATCGGCGGCCGCGTCGAGATCCTCTCAAAGCCCGGCCAGGGAACCATCGTCGTCGCCATCGCCCCGCTCAATAACCCCCTCGGTCACCTCAATAGCAACGAGCGAGATACCGCACGACCCGGGTAGGAGAATTCGAACCACGCGGCTCTGGACGAAACGGAGACGCTCGCTTCCCCGTCGTCGGGGAGGCGAACATGTCCGAATAGCGATCCTGGGTTCTCGCGGTGATCGCGACACATGCCACCTGGGTTCGGTAGCGGATGAGAGGAACCCGGACGCGGTCGTCGGCGAGCCAATCCCGACTAGCAGCGGCTCGGACGCGTAGCAGAGCGCACAGCGACCTCTGGTGATCGCTTATCCGACCCGGTGGTTAGCCCCGGCCGGAAGGTACGGCAGACGTGCTTTGGGAATGTGTGTACGCGCACGGCGGGCAGGTGGCCTGAGTTCGTTGCGAGGGCGCGTGGTTCAGAAGATCTGGGTCCGCACAGTCCGAGGCATAGGCTCCTCCTCAAGCATGGTTGGTGCGCGCTTCACCCGAATGTGTGTCACGTGCTGGCCGAATCCCAGTCGGCGGCGCCAACGCACCTGCTGAAGGTCGTTGCCGATTCCGCTCTAGCGGAGCAGGTGCTAGGGGACGGCAAGGCGGCGGCGCCGTTTGAGCGTGACCGCCGCGAGACTGTCAGTGTCCCGAGCGAGCTCTCGGCCTGGAGAGGATACTTCGCCAAGCTCGGACAGGCCACGCACCGCCCGGCGCTGTTTCACTGCACCGGCAAGGATCGAACCGGGGTGCGCCGCGGCGGTGACCCTGATGTTGCTCCGCGTATCGGAGCAGGACGTGGTCTACGAGTACGAGCAACTCAATCGCGACCTTCTGCCTCGGCGCTCAAGCCGGCGTTTGAGCATTTCACCGCGCTGGCAGCGACCGCCGCGTGCTCGAGCACGCTGCCGGACCTGCCCGGGGCTTTCTGGTCTTCGGAGCGAGCGGCTGTCCTGGGCGTGGCGAGGAGACGTCCGGTTCACTGACACAGCGTTCGGGTTGAGCCGATCGTACGACACGCGGATAGAGGCGTGCGGTGATCGAGGCGCGGTTGAGCTCTGAGGGGAACGGCGAGCATGCCGGCCGGGATCCGTGGGGCTAGGGCGTGATCGGGTCCGGCGGTGCCACGGGAGGTCTCTTTGCGCTGCGCCAGATAAGGAAGATGCCGATCGCGAGCGCTATCGCTGCCCCGATTGCGATCAGGATGTTGCGTGTGGTGTTCGATGTCCCGCGGTGCTCTGAACGATGATGTCGTGGCTTGCGTATGTGTCGGCGAGGGTCGCGGCGATCCCGTCGGCGGGGTTGATCTGGTCGAGGTAGGACTCGAACGCGAGCAATGGCTTGTGCTTTGAGACGAACTGGATCGTGAATGCCGTCCGCCGCCCGGATAGTGGATCCGTGGCACTGCAGTGACGCCGTCACGAGACGGCGCGTGATCGCATTCACGCTGCACGCGTCGGGGCGATGGCGAGCTTGGCACCGGTCCGCTTGCTCAGAACTGGCTAGCAGCGTGTCGTCGCGAGATTACGCTCGGTCGCCATTGCGCTCGTCGGGCGCCGGACCGCCCTAACGGTCAAAGCAGTCATCAGCGCCCGCGCTCTCCAGCGCCTGCATCACGCCTACTGCGGTCATCGCCGGGTGGCGGCGCGGGAGGGCCAGCATGCTCGATCTGGCGCGTAGGCGATCAGGGGACGGGCGCGTTGGCTCTCGTTCTCGCGCGCGGGGCAGGGCGCGAAGGAGAAGCCCGGCTTGCTTGCGCCCAGGCGCCAGACTGTGGTCTCTCCCGCGCGCTCGCGCCGCCGGTGGCGGTGGTTACGCGGCCGCCACCGGCGCCCTCGCGGAAGGCGAGCCCGTCGCCAGGATGTGCCGGCTGCCCCCGGTGTGCTTGGCGCGGTAGAGAGCGGCGTCGGCGGCGCCGAGGCTGGTGTCCAACGACGTTCCTGGCTCGGCAACGGCGACCCCGATGCTGACGCTCGGATGCAGATAGTCGTGCGGTGTGCTGACAACGGCATCGAGGATCCGGGCCGCAGCCTCAGCGCTGGCTGTCTCGTCGGCCCCGAACAGGACGCAGATGAACTCGTCGCCGCCGACGCGGGCCACGACGTCGTCGCTGCGCAGCGTCGAGTGGATCGCGCCGGCGATTAGCCGAAGCAGCTCATCCCCGGCGCTGTGGCCGTAGCGATCGTTTGCTTCCTTGAGGCCATCGACATCAATGGCGAGCACGGCGAACCGCTCGTTGTTAGGGCGCTCGAGTATGTGCTGGGCCAGCCCTCGGCGGTTAGGCAGTGCCGTGAGGGGATCGGTCAGCGCGGCCGTCTGGTATCGCTGGTGCGCCAGCGCGTTGGTGAGTGCCAGCTGCATCATCTCGACGATCGCCGCGCACCGCGAGAGGTCCTGCTCGGTCACGGGACGGTTGCGACCGGCGACGGCCAGGACCCCGTGCAGCTCCCCATCGACGCTGACCGGGATCCACCCTCCGTGGGCAACCTGCTGACTGCGGTTGATCTCGCGCACCACCGGACCCAGCTGATTGAGCTCGCCCACCGTTGCGCGGCGCGTCCGCACCGCTCGCGCGAGGTGCGGATGCTCGCTCAGCGGCCAGCTTGCCCCGACCCACTCGCCCTCGGTGTCGCACTCCGCCACGACACGCACGATCCCATCGCTGATCCGACAATAGTTGGCCCGCCGGGCGCGCAGTCCCGGGGGCGAAGCGATCTCGGCCGCCAGGCGGACGGCGACGGACACGACCTGGTCTGGATCGAGGGTCGAGTTCAGCGCGCGCGCCACATCGCCGAGCACCGTCGCCTGGCGCAGCGCCTCCTCACGCTCGGCGACCGCCGCGGTCATATGGCCCCGCAGGCGTCCGACACCGAGCACCAACAGCCCGCCGACCAGCTCATAGATGGCGATCGTGCTGACCGCCGACGCGACCGGCACACGATCGACGATCGAGATACCGGCCACCACGCCCGCGACGCCGACGACGACGGCCGCTGCCTCGCCGCGCCGGCAGCGCAGCACCGCCCACAGGATTGGCAGCAGGACCAGTGGCTGGAGGTCGGATGAGACTCCCTGCCCGCGGACCAGCAGGAGGACAACGAAGATCAGTGCGACACCGACCACCGAGACCAACATCGGGCAGCGCCGCAACAGCCGAGACGGCAGCGGAGCGCAACCGTCGGCCGGATGCGCCGACGACGGCGGGCAGGCGATCGCGTCCATGCAGGTTACGTCGGCCGCCCGAGAGCCGCATCAACCCAAGCACCCTGCGTTTCGGCAAATATCCGAGCCGTGACACCGCCAGCCTAAACGCCCTCGGCGCCTACCGTCCCGTGATAGGAGCAGCCGACGAACGGCCAACCGACTGCTTCGTGACGACGAGAACCAGCACCTCCCGTCACAGGCCGAACTAATCGCTCGTCGCCCCACGCAACAGCCTCAACCAGGCCGCCGCCCTTCCCCAGGGGCACCGAGCGCAACGCCAACACGCGCATGGTGCGCTACCGGTCGCCGACAACTCAGCCACAAGGCCGACCAGCCTGCCGCCGCTCCTCTCATGGCGACGCGCAGGCTGGCGCCTGCGCCGTCGAAGTGCCGGATCGTCGCCATTGCGCGTCCAGTTGGGGTCAGCTCGAGAGGAATGCGCTCATGGCCGCGTGGTGGGCGCCGGACGCCGTTCACGGCGACGTGGCGCGGGCTGGGGTTTGTGCCCCTGTGGGTTCCGGGCTCGTACTGGCGGCCTGATCGACGATGATGCCCGCGTGCGCTCGCTAGTCACGCTCGTGGTGCTCGTGGCGGCGCTGACGCTCGCCGCGGGCGCCTCCGCGCGGACGGTTCGTCGGCCGGGGCGTTCGCCGCGTTCGGTCACGCTGGAGTGGGTCGGAGACATGGCGATGAGTACCGAGCGGGGGCTCCCGCCGGGCGGGCTGGACCGGGCGTTGGCGCCGGTCGCCGGCGAGCTGCGCGCCGGCGACTTCACGCTGGGCAACCTCGAAGGGACGCTGTCGACGGGCGGCGTCTCGAAGTGCACGTCGCCGCGGAGAGGCGTCTGTTTCGCCTTCCAAGCGCCGCCGAGCTACGCGTTCGCGCTGCGCAACCTTGGGTTTGACCTCGTCAACCAAGCGAACAACCACTCGATGGACTTCGGCGCCTCAGGCCGCCGGCAGACGGTCGCCGCGCTCGATCGTGCCGGAATCGCACACACGGGCTTTCCGGCTGAGATCACCTACCTGCGGGCGAACGGGATCCGCGTGGCGTTCCTCGGTTTCGCCCCCTACGCGTCCGACGCGAACCTGCTCGACATTGCCGGCGCGCGAGCGCTTGTTCGTCGCGCGCGCAGGCACGCGCAGATCGTCGTCGTGATCATCCACGCCGGCGCCGAGGGCGCCGATCAGCTGCACACGCCCTTCGGCCCGCAGTTCTACCTCGGCGAGAACCGCGGCGACGCTCGCGCGTTCGCCCACGCCGTGATCGATGCGGGCGCCTCGCTCGTGGTCGGCTCGGGGCCGCATGTGATCCGAGGCATGGAGCGCTATCGCGGGCGGCTGGTCGCGTACTCGCTTGGCAACTTCGTTGGCTACCACACGCTCGCCGGCGGCGGCGTGCTCGACGACAGCGCGATCCTACGGGCGACGCTCGGGACTGGCGGCCGCGTGCTCGCCGCCCGGTGGATCCCGATCACTCTCGTCGGCGGGTTGCCGCGCCCCGATCGCACGGGCGCCAGCACCAAGCTAGTCAGGACCCTGTCCGCGCAGGACTTCCCGACCGACCACTGGAACATCCGCTCGGACGGCGTGATCCGGATCCCGGCCACGGCCATGAGGTAGCGTCGCCCGGCCACCACGAACATGCGAGAAGACGCGAAGGCCGCAACGCGACTCCGGATCGCGCTCGCGGCTGAAACCACGGCGGCGAACCCAGCCTCAGGGGCCGGCTCCGACACGCCGACTTCCCGATTCTCGGACGCGAGCAGGCGCCTTCCCAACAGACAGCACGTTGCTGGTCGTCGTCCCTTGCGGCTACCCCTTCGAGAAGGGGGGCGACTTCGCTATCACCTCGGATCGCTGCATCTCCGGAGCCTCGTGACTGCTTCTCCGGGATGCGACGGCACTTCGGTCGGTTTGCCGGCATGGAACGCGATCGATGGATACGTGGGCGACGCGGAGTAGAGCCGGACGGTGCGTTGCCATCGTTGGCGCCGAGAATGCTGCTCGCGCGAGGATCCGAAAGCCAGCCCGTCGCGTCGAGCTCCGTAGTGCTCTGCCCTGCCGTGTCTGGTAAGCCCGGCCCTGAGGCAGACTGATCAGGATGCTCGTCCCGCGAGGTCGACTGGGCGGTTCGTGGTGTGCATCTCGCGTTCCCTGCTGAGAGGAGGACACGGCGCTTGGCCCAAACCCGTAGGCGAGGGCGGAGCACCCGTCGAGAGCTGGGCGACCGACGATTGACGCCCCATCCGTGCGATCCGCCGCCACCGAAGTGATCCGGTCATGAGGATGAGCGACGCCCCGCCGAGCACGATCTCGGCGAGCAGGGTGGTCATCTGGGTACCGATGCCGAACCCGAGCACGGTCGATGTCGCGGTCGGAGCTAGGGCGGCGACGAGGATTGCCTGCTGTGCGCCCGCCCCGCCTGGGGTCAGCGGAACTGCTCCCGCGAGAACCTGCACGGCGATAACCAGGAGCGCGGTGTGAAGGCTCGCGGGCACGTGGAACGCGACCAGGAACCAGTAGGTCGACGCGACCCGAAGCGTGCAACCAAGCACCTGCCATGAAGCCACCCCGCGCAGGTATCTGGTGGGCTGAGTGAACACGGCCAGCCCGATCCGAGCATCGCCAAGCAGCGATCGGATCCTCGCGCGATGTTTGAGTGCGAGCCAGCAGGTCGCCACCGTCGCGGCAACCGTGGCCAGTCCCGCGATCACAGGATGCTGCCCGAGCGGGCCCGGGAACGATGCGCTGCCCGCCGCGGCCGGACCGGCGGCGGTCAAAACCGTGATCACGATCAGGGCCGCGAGGACCGCGTCGAAGACTGATTCGGCAACAACGGTCGAGAGCAGCCCCGGAAGGCTTGAACTGCTGACGCGGCTCCTCATCAAGCCGAGCCGGACCAGCCCACCAGCCCGCGCAGGAACGCACGCACCGATGCCAGTGCCGGCCAGCGACGCCCCCAGCGTATGCCGGAACCGCGGCCGGTCCGTTGGGTAGGCAGCACAGACCGTGTTGTGCCAAGCGCGCGCTCGCACACCCAGTTTGGCGAGGTGCAACGAGAGCGCCAGCGCCAGCGGGATCAGCGAGGCCTCCCCGAGCTTCCCGACCAGTATCTCCCCGTGGTGGGACAGCGTTCCCAACTCGACGGCAAACGACCGCATGCCGATTAACGGCCCGCGCAACCCGTTCGTCGCACTCCCAACGCGCAATGCGCTCCGGAGGTGATCCACCTCGTTCGCGCGGAGGTCGCCACGAGACGTGACGCTCCCCAAGAACGACGCGCCAGCCGCTGTCGTTGAGGCTCTTCTGGCGCGCGGCTCCTTGGTCGCCAAGGCGATCGTCCGCTTCGGGCCACCCTGAAGTACAAAGCAGCTGTCGCCAGGGTGTCGGCTGCGACGGGCTCACTCCTGAAGCGGTCCTACTGTCGACCTGCGCCGTTTGCGCGATTCAGCCGATTTGATGGTGATGCTTAGCGGAGTCGCAGAACCCTTGCGGCGCTCAGCGGAACTCTCCGGGGCGCGTCCCCGGACGGGCCCGGATCAGTCGTATGCGAGGTGGAGCCAGAAACCGAGCGGTCGCCCAATTGAATGGGGGGCCTTGTGGCGCGGCGGGCCAGGGGCTTCTCGCGGGATGAGCGGGCGATTGGAAGGGTTGAGATGAGGGTGCGGCGGTCTGGCCTGGCGGCGTTTGGCGTGTGGCGGGTGCTGGTCGTGGCGGTTGCCTTGTTCGTGGTGCTCCTTTTGGCGGGGGCGACGGCTGCGCGGGCCGCGACGACGTGGACGGTCACGACCGCGGCCGACGGTGATGACGGCGCGTGCGCACCTTCGCTGTGCACGTTGCGCGACGCGATCAGTTATTCGCAGGCGGGCGACTCCGTGGTGGTGCCGGCAGGGACCTACACGTTGACCCTGGGGCAGCTGTCGGTGGGCCATGATCTAGCGATCGGCGGCGCCGGCGTGGGTAGGGTGACGGTCAGCGGGGACGGTGCGAGCCGGGTGTTCGAGATCGAGTCGGGCGCGACGGTGACGGTCTCGGGGGCGACGGTGACGGGCGGCAACGGTGACGGGGGCCAGCCCCCCACCGGGGTCGGCGGGGGAATCAGGGTGTTCGGCACGTTGACGTTGGCCGACAGCGCGGTCAGCAATAACACGGCCGCGGTGTCGGGCGGCGGGATCGATGCCAACGGCACGCTGATCGTGGAGCGCAGCACGATCTCCGATAACAGCTCTCCCGGCCCCGGCGACGCGATCGGCGGCGGGATCGACTGTTTCTGCACGTCGGTGACGGTGAGCGACAGCACAATTTCGGGCAACTCCGCGGGTGGACCGAACGGCACCGGTAACCAGGGAGGCGGGATCCTGTTTGACAGCGGTGGCGCGCTCACGATCACCAACAGCACGATCGCGGGTAACGCGGCATCGGCGAGCGGCGGCGGGATCTATGACGACAGCGAGATCGACCTCACGAACGTGACGCTGGCCTCCAACAGCGCGCCGGACGGGGCGAACCTGTTCGTCAACGACGAGAGCAGCGGAGGGTTCGAGAACACGATCATCGCCAGCCCGGCGGGCGGCGGGGGCAACTGCGACACCAGCGGCGAGTTCCCGACCTCAAACGGCCACAACCTCGAGGACGACCCCGGCCAGATTTGTTTCTTCACCGACCCCGCCGACCAGTCCGGCGTGGATGCCAAGCTCGGCGCGCTCGGCGGCAACGGCGGCCCGACCCAGACCATGGCGCCGCTGACCGGGAGCCCGGCGATCAACACGGGCGAGGACACCGCATGTCCGGCGGTTGACCAGCGCGGCGTCTCGCGCCCGCAGGGGCCGCACTGCGAGATCGGCGCGGTCGAGGTCGGCGCCTCGATGTCCGCCGTCGGCGGTCAGACGTTCACCGGCAGGGCACCGTTGACGGTTAGCGGCGCTCTGGCCACGATCAGCGATTCGGATACCAGCACCTCGGCCGCCGACCACTCCGCCACGGTGGACTGGGGCGACGGCGCCACGGACCAGAACGCCACGATTAGCGGCGCCAACGGCAACTTCAGCGTCGCCGACAGCCACACGTACGCCGCGCCCGGCTCATACACGATCACCGTCCACCTCGGCAACGCCAACAACACCGCCGAGAGCGCGGTGGCCACCGACACCGTCCAGGCCACCTCCACCGGCACGACAACCCTGACGTCCGCCCCGACGGCGGTGATCACCGCTCGGCCGTCGGTCACTGGGCCGACTGGTGCGGCATCCTCGGGTTCGGTGGTCCCCGGCGGCTTGTTCACCACCGCCCGGTTTCAGTATGGCTTGGACCCCAAGTACACGGGCGGCGGCCCGGTGGTGTACACCCGGTCCACCCCATCACAGCCGATCGGCTCGGACTTCTCCAGCCACCCGGTGGCGGCATCCGTCTCCGGACTGGTGCCGAACGCGCTCTACCACGTCAGGCTCCTGGCGACCAACAGCGCCGGCACGACCTTCGGACCGGACGTGACGTTCGCGACGAAGCCAGCGCCGCCGCCACGCTCACCATCGCTCGGCCAGACGTTCAATGTCAAGCCGGTCAGCGGCGTGGTCCTGGTCCGGATCGACGGCCAGTTCGTGCCGTTGACCCAGCTTCGCCAGATCCCCCAGAACGTGGTGATCAACGCGCTCCACGGCACGCTGGGGCTGATCACCGCGAGCGGCGGTGGGCCTGCCGCCCACGACGCTGCCGCGAAGCGCGGCAAGAAGCACAAGGGCAGGGTGAAGACCCAGACTGGCCGGTTCGGCGGCGCGATCTTCAAGATCAACCAGGCCAAGCACGGCGCGAACAAGGGAGTCGTGACGCTGTCGCTAGTCGAGGGCGCGTTCAAGGGCGCCCCGAGCTACAGCACATGCACGGCACACAAGACCGCGGACGCGACGGCTGCTCGCGCGAGCAGAACGCTCCAGCTGCTGCACGCGAGCGCCAAAGGCAGATTCCGCACCCGCGGCCGATACGCCGCCGCGACCGTCCGCGGCACCACATGGACGATCGCGGACCGCTGCGACGGAACCCTCACGCGCGACATCACCCACTCGGTGGCGGTCACCGACTTCGCACGCCACAAAACGATCATCCTGCACCCCGGGCAGCACTACCTCGCCCGAGCGCGCAAATAGAAACGAGAATCGACAGTCGCAGAGCGCGCTCCCGACCGCGCCAGCGTCTGCTTCGCCCCTCAGGCAGCGAAACCGCCGATCAATCGAACCCAAGACGTTCCGTCCTCAGCCGCCACGCGTTCGAGGCGCGCGGCGCCGCAACCAGTTCCTGTTCCGGACAGTTGCGGCGGACAGCGTCCGGCGCTGACTTGCCCGTGCCCTGTCAGCGCATCACGCGCATCTGCTCACGACCGAACGCGACCGGCCGGGCCGGAAGCAGGCTTCAGCCGTTATCCCCCCGTTCGGCCGGCCCACGTCGGCCGGTGTCGAGATCCGCGCGGAGGTGACGACCGACTGACCAGCGTTGCGTGCGCAGGTGCTCAGCTTGGACAGCGTCGCCGCAGCATCGAGGGTGGTCGTCGCGTTCCTCACGAGCGATATTTTCAGCCAGGCTAAGGCCGAGCCTACGACGGATAGACGTAGTCGGGCACCAGATCGATTGCATGGCCGCTCCCGGACTCAAGGATGAGCTTCAGGGTCGGCTCCGTGTTCAGGTAGTAGAACTCAATGGTCTCCCCGATGCGACCGCCCATCAGGACCTGGGCCCCGACTTCGGCGAAGCGCTCCTTGAGGTGCGTTGACTCGTCGAAGTCGTGCAGCATCACGGCGATGTGGTGGAGGCCCTCGCCATGCTGCTCAAGCCAGTCCTTGTAGATGCTCGGGCCCTCGAGCGGCTGCAGTAGCTCGAAGCCCATGTCGCCGACGTGAGTCTCGGCACCCAGCATCGTGTAGTCGGTCTGCTCGCCCCGCACCACCGTGTCGTGTAGCCGCGGTGGCTCGTGGCGGTACACGTTCCACGGCCCCCACCCGAGCAGCTTCGTGTACTGCTCCATGGTCTTCTCGAGGTCGTGCACGACCACGGCGATCTGCGAGATCTCGAGCGAGCGACCCAGCAGGCCGCGCCCAACCAGTTCTGCGTTCTGTCTTGCCTCCATTGTGCCTCCTGTGACTAGTCGAAAGAACGACGCCCGCCGGCCCAGGGAGTTGGTGAGCGCCTCATCGCAGGACCTGCGACACGAGATAGGGCAGCTGCGCGTCGGTTCCGCCCTGTGCTGCGACGCGAATCTCCAGCCGCATGCGATCGGTGCGAAGCCAGGCTTGGTAGCAGTCGATCGGCCGCTCGTCCTGATCGCGGGTTACCGACTCGATAAACGCGACGGCGGCACCCGGCTCCGCCTCCAAGAGTTCGGCGAGCTTTGAGCCCGCGATCACCGCCTCGAGGGAGCGGTTGCCGCCAACGATGTCGACCCCCAGCACGTCAGTCAGCCGTTGGTAGAGCGACTCGTTGGGGTCGAGGCCGAGCACGGCCTCCGCCGCGAACGGGGGTAGGCAGTTGACCACGTACAGGGCCACCAGCCCGTCAACCGAGCGCACTCGCTCGACGATCACCCCGTCGGATGACGCTGGAAGGCCTAGCGCGTCGGACGCCCACCGCGGCAGCGTCGCGCGTTCGAGTCGAAGCATTCTCGATGTGACCTGATGGCCGCCGCGCAGGAACTCATCGTGGAAAAAACCCTCGGTGGACTGGATCAGCCACGAGCGGGGCCGCGACTCCATGACATAGGTTCCGCGTCCTTTGTCCCGTCGCACCAGACCCTCCTGTCCGAGTCGGGCCAGCGCCTGCCGGACGGTAGTCCGCGAGAGACCGTAGTGCGAGCACAGCTCGCTCTCAGATGGGATCCGAGTGCCGGATGCCCAGCGCCCGCTGACGATTTCCTGCTCGATGACCTCCGCCAGCTGGAAGTAAAAGGGAACCGGCGAGGCCCGGTCGATTGAGACCTCAGGAAGCGTTGGCTCAGGTTCGTCAGTAGTAGTAGCGGAGCGCCGGGATTTCATGGCAATCGGGTTGGGCTGCCTTGGACCCACCGAACGGCTTGTAAAGAGTTCGTCCTGTCCACTTGTACCTACAGGATGATGATGTTATGGTCCACCGCGCTCGGCGTCAAGACGCCGGGATTGGCGGTATGCATGACAGAAGTAAGAGGGGTTTGGAAGCAGTACAGCGCGCACGGTTCAGCGCCGCGGCGTAGTCGCATGCGCGGTCTCGCGCCTCGGCTCGGTCGAGGCGGGTGCGTGCCATCCAGCCAAGGTACTGAGGGAGCTATTCGGAGGTACGCATGAGCAGCACTGAGCCGACTTCCCATGAAGTCCTCGATCCGATCAGCCGGACGATGGACGTTGGGACGCCCGCCGTGGAACCGGGTGAGGCGCCCGGTTTGGAGCGTGGGGCACTTGGACTCACCGGAGCGACGATGCAGGCGATTACGCATATCGCTCCGGCCATCGCGGCATTCTTCTTCACCACGGCGGTGGTCGGATTCACCGGGGTGGTCGCGCCACTTGCGTACGCGATCGGCGTAGGGATTGTGCTGATGCTCGGCAGCACGCTCGTGCAGCTGTCCAAGCACCTGCCGTCGTCCGGGGGCTACTACACCTACATCAGCCGCGCGATCCATCCCCGCGCCGGCTTCCTGACGTCTTGGATGTACATCTTCTACTCGCCGCTGGCCGGTGGCCCGATCTATGGCTTCTTCGGGTTCATCCTCGCCAACGAGCTGAAGAGCAACTACAACGTCAACGTGCCCTGGCTGTGGTGGGTTTGCATCGTGGTCGGGGCTCCCCTGATCGCGCTCTTTCAGTATCGCGGGATCAAGATCTCGGCCCGGGCGATGCTGATCCTCGGCGGCATCGAGATGATCATCGTGTTCGTCCTGAGTATCTGGGGCTTTGCCAATCCCGGTCACGGAGGCTCGGCCTTTCAGGCCTTCGACCCGAGCAAGGCGATCAGCCTGTCAGGCTTCGCGCTCGCGGTGGTGTTTTCCGTGCAGGGCCTCACCGGGTGGGAGGGCGCGGCGCCGCTGGCCGAGGAGACGGCCGATCCGAAGCGGAACATACCGCGCTCGGTGATGATCTCGATCGTCCTGATCGGGGTCTTCCTGGTTATCTGCTACTGGGGCCAGATCGTTGGCTGGGGCATCAACGATCCGAAGGGCATCGCCGGCTCCTCCGAGTTGCCGGCGCTCGTTCTCGCCCACCGGTTCTGGCACGGGGGGTGGCTGATCTTGATGTTCGCGTTCCTCAACAGCACGATCGCGGTGTGCCTGGCGACCGCGAACGTCGGTACCCGCATGTGGTACCGGATGGCCAAGAACGGGTCGTTCCCGAAGCCGCTCGCCTACGTCCACCCGACGTATAAGACGCCGGTGAACGCGATCCTCCTCCAACTCGCTATTTCACTTGGCGTGGGGATCGGCGTTGGTGTCGCCTGGGCCGCGGATGTCGGCTACTTCCTCGTCGACGGCCTGGTGCTGGTGCTCGCGGTTGCGGTCGTGTATCTCATGGCCAACATCGCGGTGTTCAGGTTCTACCGGCATGAGCGGCGGCACGAGTTCAACGTCTTGCTGCACGTGATCTTCCCGCTTATCTCCTCGGCGGCGCTCATCTACGCGGTGTACAAGTCGTTCAGTCCGGCCCCTGCTCACCCGTACAACCTGTCGCCGTTCATCGACGGCGGCTGGTTGCTGCTTGGCATCGTGATCCTGCTGGTGATGAGGGCACGTGGCAAGGAAGGATGGCTTACCACCGCCGGGGAGTCACTTGCCGATGTAGGTGAGGCCTGACGGTGCCAGGCCTCTTCGGCGAGTCGATCCCCAGAGAGGCACTGGCGCGACGCGTCGGGCGCCTTGAACAAGTAGCAGGCGTGCGCCTCGTCACACTCGGCGACGGCGTTGGACGCGGCGTCCGCCTGCTCGAGTTCCGGACCGGAACCGGCTACGAGTTCGACGTCCTCGTCGATCGGGCCATGGACATCGGCCGGTGCGAGTACAAGGGCCTCGCGCTCGCCTGGCAATCGTCGGTCGGCGTGCTCGGGCCGTGGTACGCCGAGCCGCTCGGGCTCGGCTGGTTCCGCGCCTGGGGTGGTGGGATGCTCGTGACCTGCGGGCTTGATCACACGCTCCTTGGCGGCGTCGACGACGCGAGTCAGTTTCACCAGGACGTTCGGCCGACCGAGGAGTACGGGCTGCACGGGCGAGTTGGGTTCCTGCCGGCCAGGCTCACGGGCTACGGCGAGCGCTGGGAAGGAGACGAGTGCATCCTGTGGGCGGAGGGAATCGTCACGCAGACCGCGGTGTTCGCCGAGACGCTCGAATTGCGCAGGCGAATCGAGGCCCGGGTCGGGGAGAGTCGGTTCACCGTTCGTGACGAAGTGGTCAACGCCGGGTTCGATCCGACGACCCATATGTACCTGTACCACATCAACGTCGGCTGGCCGGTCGTCGACGATGGCGCTCGGTATCTGATTCCTGCACCGCGTGGCGCCCCGGTGGCCGACTATCCGAGCACCGAGTACCGCCGGCTGACCGCCCCGCAGGCCGCTTTCAAGGAGGAGTGCTACGAGCACGCGGTGGTGGCGGAGGCCGGCGGCACGGTGCCGGTGGCGGTGGTCAATCGCGCCCGCGCGATCGGCGTCTACGAGGTTCACCAGCGCTCGCAGTTCCCGTTTCACACCATGTGGAGAATGCTCGGCGAGGGCGCCTATGCGGTGGCGATGGAGCCGACGACCAACCGCGACGCCGGACGCTTCGACGCTCGCGAGCGCGGCGAGCTACCGGCGCTCAGCCCGGGTGAGTCCCGCCGCTACGAGCTCGAGGTGGGTGTGCTGGACGGCGAGGAGCAGATCGACGCGTTCGAAATTCGTGTGGAGCGGGCGGTGGCGAACTCGCCGGAGCCCGTGGGGAGCGGCGTCGATGGCTGAGCTACTCGATGCCCAGGATGTCCTGCGGGAGACCGAAGCCCGGGTGCGGCGCGCCTACGGCGGCGCGATCGGACGACGACGCGAGGAGGTGATGACCCCGGCGCTGATTCTCGACGTGGCGGCCGCCCGGCGCAATATCGAGAAGATGGCCGCGCGGCTGCGGACGATGACCGCTGCGGTTCGTCCGCACATCAAGGTCCACAAGAGCCCACAGCTGGCCCGCATGCAGCTCGACGCCGGCGCGATTGGCCTCTCGGTGGCGACCGTATGGGAGGCCATCGTGATGGCCCGCTCGGGTGCGTCGAGCGTGTTCGTCGTCAATACGGTTGCGGGCCGCGAGAAGCTGGCCGCGCTGGCCGCATTGGCGCGTGAGGCCGACGTGATGATCGCCGTCGACGACGCAGGCAACGCGGCGGAGATCGCGCACGCAGCGAGCGACGCGAGAGTGAACATCGGCATCCTGATCGAGGTTGACACCGGGATGGATCGTGCCGGCGTCGACAGCACCGAAGAAGCGCTGGCTCTGGCCGAACGGGCGGCTGGGCTCGCCGGGGTGACCCTGATGGGGGTTAGCGGCTATGAGGGGCATTGCGCGCTCACGCCCGAGCACGATCTCCGCCACGAGCGTCAGCAGACCGCGATGGGCTTCCTGGTCGAGACCGCCGAGGCGATCCGCGCGCGAGGATTACCGGCGCCGATCGTCTCGGCCGGCGGTACCGCGACGTGGGACTGGACCGCGACCTTTCCTGGCGTCACCGAGATCCAGGCGGGCTCATACACCGTGATGGACAACTTTCACGGGGCCATGGTGGGCGACTTCGAAAATGCACTAACGGTGCTCACCACAGTGATCAGCCGACGCCCCGAGCGAGTGATCTTGGATGCCGGCAACAAATCGATGGGGGCACCAGCGCTTGCCTCGATGAAGGCGCACGACCTCGCGAACTTCAGGTTCGACGAGGAGCACGGGATCTTCGCGGCCACGCCATCTGACGGCCTGGCCGTCGGCGACGTCGTCGAGCTGATCCCGGGCTATGCACCCGGCACGGTTAACTGGTATGACGCCTACCACGTGGTCGAGGATGATCGCGTGGTCGACATCTGGCCCGTCATCCCGAGAGGGCCCGGGCACGGCGGTCTGCTGCCATGAGCGGCTCCTCCGGACGGTTCGCGGGTAAGTCGGTGGTCGTGACTGGAGCGGGCCAGGGCATCGGGCGGAAGGTGGCCCTTCAGTTCGCCGGTGAGGGCGCGGCGGTGGCGATTCTCGACGTCGAGGACGCCCCGTTGGCGGAGACAACGGAGGCGATCCGCCGTAGCGGCGCTCGGGTCGAAGCGGTTGTGGGGGACGTGCGCCGCCGCGGTGACATAAAGCGCGTGATCGACCTTGCCGTAGAGCGGTTTGGCGGGCTCGATGTCGCGGTGCAGGTGGCCGGGATTGCGGACTTCATGCCGCTGGTCGACTTCACGGACGAGACTTGGGACCGGATCATCGACGTCAACCTTCGGGGCACCTGGTACCTCGTGCAGGAGGCGGCGCGGGTGATGGTGCGCCAGGGCCGTGGAGGTGCGATCGCCATCACGGCCTCAACCAACGCGTTTCAGCCCGAGGCGGAAGGCCTCGCCTACAACACGTCGAAGGCCGGGCAGGTGGCAGTGATGCGCACCGCCGCGCTCGAGCTGGCCGGGCACGGGATCCGAGTCAACGCGATCGCGCCTGGAATCATCAACACGCGGCTGTCGGCGTTTGTGATCGAGGACCCCATTCAGTCGAAGGTGTTCCTTGAGCGCATCCCCTTGCGCCGGTTCGCCGAGCCCGAGGAGATGGCCCGGCCGGTCGTGTGGATGTGCTCCGACGACGCTTCCTACCTCACCGGCGAGCTGCTGGTCGTCGACGGTGCGATGTCGGTCGGACTTCCCGAGCCGGGTGGGACGCCGGAGACGGGCGCCCCGGCATCGACGTGAAGATCCTCGCCGTAGGTGACTGGTACATGCCGCCGCATTACTTCGCGGATGCACTCGCCACGCTCGGCGGGGCCCACGACATCAGGTACTTCGAGATCGACGCGAACCGTCCGTTCGATCCGGCCTCGCCGTCTGAGCGCAAGCTTCGCGAATATCTGGGCTCTCCGGAGCAGCTGATCGAAAGGATCAAAGGCGCCGAGGTGCTCGTCGTTCAAGGCGCGCCCGTGACCGACGAGGTGCTCGACGCGTCGCCGGAGCTCGGTCTGGTTTGCTGCGCTCGCGGTGGCCCAGTGAACGTCGACATCGACGCGGTGACCGACCGCGGGCTGCCGCTGGTGACGACGCCCGGCAAGAACGCGGAGGCGGTGGCCGATCTGACGGTCGCGTTCCTGGTGATGCTGGCCCGCGTGATCCCGAAGGGACAGCGGTTCATCGACCAGGGAGGACAGGTAGGCGACAACTGGCAGGGTGCCCACTTCATGGGCCACGATCTTCGAGGTCGGACACTCGGGATCGTCGGCTACGGCCAGATCGGCCTGCGGGTGGCCAAACGTGTGCGCGGGTTCGGGATGCAAACCGTCGTCTACGACCCCTACGTGACGGTCGAGGACGCGGAGGTGCGGCAACTCGACACGCTCGACGAGCTCCTTCGAAGCGCTGACTTCGTCTCGCTGCACGCCCGAGCCACGGCCGAGACCGAGTCGATGATCGACGCCGAGGCGCTGGCGCTGATGAGGCCAGGGGCCTTTCTGGTTAACACGGCGCGAGAGACGCTGGTCGACGAGGAGGCGCTCGATGGGGCCCTCGCTGCCGGGCGGCTTGGCGGCGCCGCGCTCGACGTATTCACCGACGGCGAGATGCTTGCCCGACGTGAGAACGTCGTACTCACGCCGCACGTCGGCGGCGCCACGTACGAGACGCTGGCTCGCGGGGCGGACATGATCGCCGCCGAGATCCGCCGGTTTGCGGCCGGGGAGCCGCTGATCAACGTCTTCAACCGGGACGCGCTGGCGGTATGACGGACGAGCTGCTGCTGGCGATCGACGCCGGGACCGGCAGCTGTCGCGCGCTGCTGTTCTCGCCCGACGGCATCGAGCGCGGGATCGGACAGCGCGAGTACACCCATGCCGAGATTCCCGACGTGCCGGGCTCACAGGTGTTCGACACCGACCGCAATTGGGGCCTGATCTGCGAGTGCATCCGGGAGGCGCTCGAGTGTGCGGGTGTCTCCTCGGACACGGTCAAGGCGGTCAGCGCCACGAGCATGCGCGAGGGGATGGTTCTGTACGACGCCCGCGGCCGCGAGATCTGGGCCTGCCCCAACGTCGATTCGCGCGCCGGAGAGCAGGCCGCAGCGCTGGTCCGCTCCGGCGCGGCGCAGGAGATCTATGAGCGCGCCGGCGACTGGGTGGCAATTACCGCGCCGGCTCGGTTTCTCTGGATCGCCCGCCACCAGCCCGAGGTGTTCGCCTCGATCGCACACGTGGGGATGCTCGGCGACTGGATCCTGGCCAAGCTCTCGGGCGAGTTCGTGACCGATCCGTCGCTGGGGTCGAGCTCGGGGATGTTCGAGCTCGCGCGGCGCGATTGGTCTGATCGGGTTCTCGAGCTGTGCGGTCTCGATCGTTCGGTATTCCCGCCGGTGGTGGAGGGCGGGACCCAGATCGGCGCGGTCACCGCGCACGCGGCCGAGCAGACGGGCTTGCGGAGCGGCACGCCGGTCGTTGCGGGTGGCGCCGACACGCAGCTCGCACTGCTCGGCCTCGGGGCGACCCAACCGGGCCGCTTCACGATCGTCGGCGGTAGCTTCTGGCAACACACGATCGCGCTCGATCGCCCATTGATCGATCCGGCCGGTCGGCTGCGCACGTTGTGCCACGCGATCCCGGGCCAGTGGATGATGGAGGGGATCGGCTTCTACTGCGGGATCGTGATGCGCTGGTTCCGCGACGCCTTCTGCGAGCTCGAGTCGCTCGAGGCCGCCCGGCAGGGCGTCGACGTCTACGCGCTGCTCGAGTGCCGGGCCGCCGATATCGCGCCGGGATCGCATGGGGTGATCGGGATCTTCTCGAACGTGATGCAGGCCAACCGCTGGGTCCACGCCTCTCCAGGGTTCCTCGGCTTCGACGTCGCCAATCCGTCGCGCGCCGGACGGACCGAGTGCTTCCGCGCGATCGAGGAGAGCGCAGCGTACGTCTCCCGTGCCCACCGGCAGATCGTCGAGGAGGTGGCCGGCGTCGAGGTCGAAGACGTGGTGCTCGCGGGCGGTGCTGCCAAGGGCACGCTGTGGCCGCAGATCATCGCCGACACGCTCGCGCTGCCGGTCCGCATTCCGGTGATCAAGGAATCGACCGCACTCGGCGCGGCGATCCTCGCCGGCGTGGGCGCCGGGCTGTTCTCGGACCCGCTGGCGGTGGCCGCGCAGCTGGTCCGATTCGAGCGCGCGGTGCAGCCAGACCCCGGCGCGGTCAGCGCGTACGACGAGCTGTATGACCGCTGGAGCGAGCTGTATCGGCGCTCGCTCGAGCTGTCCGAAGCCGGCCTGGTTCGGCCCCTATGGCGGGCCGCCGGGACCTGAAATCAAATGGAGAAACGCACCGATGCCTGAAGCGGACAACCGAGATGACAAGCAGTTTCGCCCCGACCTTCCCGCCCCCGAGCAAGGTTTCTTTCTGAAGGGGTCGGGGGCGTACGACTGGGGATTGCAGAACCGCCTGGCCCGGATCTTCCGCCCGAGCTCCGGGCGCACGGTGATGCTGGCGATCGACCACGGCTATTTCCAGGGGCCGACTACCGGCCTCGAGCGGGTCGACCTGGGGATCGTCCCGATCGCCCCGTATGCCGACGCGCTGATGCTGACCCGCGGAATGCTGCGCTCGAGCATCCCCGCTTCTCATCAGCGCGGGATCGTGATGCGGGCCAGCGGCGGCCCCAGTGTGCTCCGCGAGCTGTCCGACGAGCGCGTCGCCGTCGACTTCGAGGACGCGGTCCGCATGAATGTTCATGCCGTGGCCGTGCAGGTATTCATCGGGGGCGAACACGAGACACAATCGGTGCACAACATGACCCGCCTGATCGACGCCGGCTTCCGCTATGGGATCCCCGTGCTTGGGGTGACCGCTGTGGGCAAAGAGCTCACCCGTGACGCTCGCTACCTCGGGCTCGCCACGCGAATCTGCGCGGAGCTGGGCGCGCACTTTGTCAAGACCTACTACTGCGCGGAGGGCTTCGAGCAGGTGACCGCCGGATGTCCCGTGCCGATCGTGATGGCCGGAGGCAAGAAGCTGCCCGAGCCCGAGGCGCTCGAGATGGCCTACCGCGCGGTGCAGGAAGGCGCCGCGGGAGTGGACATGGGCCGCAACATCTTCCAGAGCCACGCACCGGCTGCGATGTTGCAGGCGGTCGGCAGCGTCGTGCATGACAACGTCAAGCCGGGCGAGGCGTACGAGCTGTTCCGCGACCTGGCTCACCAGCAAAATGGCGACTTACGGGCTGCCGCCGCGGCGTCGTCCTTGCCTGGAGCTGACGGATGAGCGGGGTACCCGTCGAGCAGTTCGAGGCGATCTTCGAGTCGGTCAAAAACTGGGGGCGGTGGGGCCCTGACGACGAGTTCGGGACGATGAACTACATCACCCGGGACACGGTGTGCAGGGCGGCCGGCCTGGTGCGCTCCGGACACCGCGTTTCGATGACGATCCCGATCAACAAGTTGGTGGGACCCGACAATCCCCAGCCGGCGCTCCAGTTCGTCACCCAGGGACATGAGATCCCGGTTGACTCGAGCCAGGTTCGCTTCGGGCTCGACTTCCTGGGGATGGCATGCCACGGCGACTGCCACACGCACGTGGATGCGCTCTGCCATATCTCCTATGGCGGCCTCACCTACAACGGCCGTGACGCGGCGGCCGTGCTCACGTCGACCGGTGCGACCAGCCAGGACATCGCGGTGTACAAGGACGGCGTCGTCGGACGCGGTGTACTGCTCGATATTCCGAGGCTCCGAGGCGTGAAGTGGCTCGAGCCGGGGGAAGCCGTCACGCGCGCCGAGCTCGAGGCGTGTGAGGCAGCCCAGGGAGTGACGCTGGGCGAGGGTGACATCCTGGTCTTCCGTACGGGCCATCACCGCCGACGGCTTGAACTCGGGGCCTGGGACAACAGCCCCCCGCCGGTTGGCGAGGGCAAAGCGGGGCTGCACGTCGACACGATCCCGTGGATGCATGAGCGGCGAATCGCCGCGTTTCTCCCGGACGGCGACGGCGAGGCCGTGCCGAGCGTGGTCGCCGGCGTGACCTACCCGATCCATCCCCTCCAGGTCGTGGCGATGGGAATGCTCGTGTCCGACAGCCTCCAGTTCGAGGATCTCGCGGCGGCGTGCGAAGACGAGAACCGCCACGAGTTCATGGTCGTCGGCCTGCCGCTCAGGTTGCCGGGCGGAACCGGCTCACCCTGGAACCCGATCGCGATCTTCTAGGACCAGCCCTCGATGAAGCTCGGCATCAACCTGTACCTGTGGGCCGACGAGATGCACGATGGGCTGATGCCGGTGCTCGAGTCGCTCAAGGACATCGGATACGACGGGGTTGAGGTCCCGATCTTCGATCTCGATCAGGCCGCCTGGACCCGGTGGGCTCAGCGCCTCGACGAGCTTGGGCTGGAGCGAACCGCGAACACAGTGATCGCACCCGAGCATGACCCTGTGAGCGCTGACCCTCGCGTGCGCCAGGCGGCCTACGACCACATGCGCGCCGTGATCGACTGCTGTGCGGCAGTGGGAGCCAGGTTGCTCTGCGGCCCCCACCAGGTGGCGCTGGGGGTGTTCACCGGCTCCGGACCCACCGAGGAGGAGTGGAACCGCAGCGTGGAACATCTCCAGCGCGTTTCCGAATACGCGGCCGAACGCGGCGTGACGCTGGCCGAGGAGGTGGTCAACCGCTTTGAGCTCTACCACCTCAACATCCTCGATCAGGCGATCCGGTTCGTCGACGAGGTTGCCCATCCGAACTGCCGGATCCATCTCGATACCTTCCACGCCCATATCGAGGAGAAGGACCCTGGGGCGGCGATCCGGCGCGCGGGCAACCGGATCGCGCACGTGCACATCTCCGAGAACGATCGCGGGGTCCCCGGTACGGGAAGCGTCGCCTGGAAGCCAACCTTCGAGGCGCTCCACGACATCCGTTACGACGGCTGGCTCACGGTCGAGGCCTTCGGCAACTTCCTCCCAAACCTGGCAGCGGCGACGAGGATCTGGCGGCAGTTGTTCGAGACCGAGGAACAGCTGGCGCGTGAGGCGTACGCGTTCCTACGCGCCCAGGCCTAGTGACCTTGGGGTATCGCCAACCAACGCCGAGCTCGCGCACCTATTCCGGGCGATGAAGATGCCAGCCGCCGCCCGCGCGCTCGACAACCTCGCCGACCGCGCGTGCCGGAGCGTTATCACGGACGCGCGAGAATATTTGTCAACGCGTCCGGATCCTCTAGCCTCAGATGGTGGCGGGTGGGCAGCTCGTGGACGCGCCAGCTCGGGTCCGCGTGAGGCGGGCATGCACATCTGTGAGGACTCGGCACCGCCGGGGGCGCGAGGTTCCGGCCACTCAGGAGGTCGGTTGGCCGTGGCGGCGTCCCTGTGATTGCGCTACATGCGCGTTGCGGCGCCCGAACGCGATCGTAGTTCCAGGCCGGAGCCGTGATCGCGTGCGTGGCAAAGCTCTAGCGGTGCCGCCGCCGGCGGACTGCTGGATCGTCGCCGAAGGAGCAGTTCGCTCGGGAGCGGTCCGAACGCAAAGGCGATCACCAACCAGATGCTGGCTTTCCGCGCGAGGCAGGTCGCTCACGGCGTTGGTGGGGCTTCGCGACGCCGCGCTGCTTGCCCCTAGTCGTACTGGAGCTGCTCCACCCAGCCTTGGGGGCGTCCCTCGGGAGTTAGGTCAAGCATGTTCCAGAGCGGCTCGAGGGTGCCGAGGTGACGGGGATCCTCACCCGGCTCGGTTGGCGCGTAGAGGAGCTCTGAGCTGTACGTGTTGTTGGCGGACGACAGGAACCGAAGCCGCCGCCACCCACGCTCCTCGACGAAGGCCAGCAGCCGCGGCAGCGGGGTCTTGGCCACGACCGCGAGGTTGACGTGCTGGGTCACATGCTCGGCAGCCCCCTCGAGCTCGTCGAGGAAAGCCGCACACGTGGGGCACGGGCCTTCGGCCAGCGGCAGCAGTGCGGTTTGTCCGCTCGACGGGCCCGGCGTCTCGTCCCGCGGGTCGCGCGGAAACATGAAGCAGTAGATCAACAGCCGAATCCTTGCCCGGTGAGAACAACTCCGATAGTCGCACCTCTACCGGCGCGGCGTCAGCCCCGCGGCCGTGGAAGCTGTAGTCGTGCGGCACGACCCCGCCGGGCGGCAATTCCCGCCTCGCCGCGGCAACAGCCTCCATCGCGCGGCGCTGCTCGATCTCCTGCTCGAGCAGCCGATCGCGCGCAGCCCGGTACTGCGGTGACTCACCCGGAAATCTAATGCCCATAGTTCTCCTCTCGCCAGCGATCCCGACCACTGAACACTTGGACTGGTCGACCCCGCATAACTCATCGATCAGCCACGCGACCGCCGCACGCTCACCATGAGACCAGGAACCCGCGGAGGATGTCCGACTAACTGGCGGTACGGCTCCCGCCGCCGCGGCGGTCGCCAGCAGTGCCGCGACCGTGGCCGCGGCTGCTGGCAGTGCCGCCTCAGGCGTGCGGCGCTCCGGTCGGTTACCGAACCACCAGCGTCCTGTGTCCGATGACGATCGGTCGCGCGTGGCGGACGAGCCGCCAGAGCGTCAGCCGGTAGCGGCCGCGCTTCAGCCGCTTGAGGTGCAGCTTGACCCTGTGGCCACGGATCCGGCCCCTGCCCACGACAACTCTGCGCCCGTGGATCACCGCGGTTGCCCGCGCTCTTGCGTGCCCGGCCGCCGCCGCGCTGCGCTTCGCGTAGCTGTATGTGACGGTGCACGTCGTCGTCTTCCGAAGCCGGGACGTCGTGCAGACGACGGTCCCCCCGGTCGGACCGGCCGGCGCGCCGCTGTAGGCGTAGGCAGACGTACACGTCGTTGTCACGGTCAGAATGCCCGAGCTTGAGCAGGTGCTCGAGGAGCCGATCAGAACCGAGGGACTCGCGCCTGTCCCCGTGAGCGGAATCTGCGTCGGACTGTTCGCATAATCGGTCGAGGCAATATCCAGCGTCGCCGAGCGCGCCCCGGTCGCCTGCGGGGCGAACGCGACTGTCAGCTGGCAGCTCCCGCCGACAGCCACCGGCCCCAGGCACCCGTTCGAAGTGACCAGGAAATCACCCGGATCCACACCAGACAACGTCAACCCGTGAACATCCAGCTCGTTCTCGCCCGCATTCGAAACCGTGATGACCTGCGGCGAACTCAACGTCCCGACCGCCCGCGAACCAAACGCCGGCGGCGAGGCTGGCGAGACCTGCACCAGCGGCTGGGAGACGGCAAGGCCGAGGTGCGCGGCAAACGGATCGTCGGGATCAGGAGGAACGAGGTTCGCGTTCACATCCGTACCGTCGAGATTGGCCTCACCGACGGCGCCGTGGACCGTCGGCTGGCTCCAGTAGAGGTGGTGACTGTCAACGGCGAGGGCCAGTCCGGAGACGCCCGTAAGGAAACTCTGATCGACCCCTGACCCATCGAGATTCGCCTCGCCGAATGTTTCCGGGGAAGGCGATGGCGGTATGTCTATGAAATACAGGTGCGAGTCGGTGGCGGCGAGGCTTTGTGGGGAAGTGAGCCCGGTAATGAAGTCTTGATTGACGTCGGTGCCATCGAGATTCGCCTCCCCGATTGTGCCCGACACGGTGTTGGTCCAGTAGATGTGACCGTCGCTCACCGCGATTCCCGTCGGGTCAGCCGCGCCCGTGATAAAGTCGTGGTTGACCCCAGAGCCATCGAGGTTCGCCTCGCCGATCGCGTTCTCGACGGGCTCCGTCCAGAAGATCTGTCCGCCCGCGATCGCGATCGACGCTTCGCCAAAGTCGTTCAAATTCATTCCGGTCACCACGGTCGTGAAGCCCGCACCGTCGCGCGATACCGACGAGATCTGACTACCCCCTGTTCCGAAGTCAAACCAGTAGACACGCGTTTGGTCAACGGCCATCCCCGCAGGTAAATTTCCCGACGCGAACCCGTAGTCGGGGTTCGACCCGTTGATCCCCGCCCGCCCGATGGACCCGATCTGGTGCTCTGAAAAGTAGAGGTCCGGAGCGCCGTCCGCCCACGCCGCCGGCGCCCGCACCGCGATCAACGCCGCGATCGCCAACCCACAACCAACCAACCCCGGGAGACCCGACCTAAACCGTCTCTTGCAATCCCTCATGACCGCCTTCCAGATCTACACGCGTTGCTATTTGAGGCCGGAGTTCCCCACGGTCGGGAGCTAGCAGCCATGCCTGTCGTCGGCGGGCAATGTAATCCGCGTTTCTCGATTTCGCGCCAGGGATCGACCCCGGGGTTTGCTCACGCCGGGAGTGCCCCGGGTGCGAACGGAGACACCGACTTGGGACAGTGCGCCCGGCAAACGGGTCAAGCCTTTGGCCTAACCCGTCCTCTCAATTCCTGTTAGTCGGGAGATTCATGGCCACCACCCGGAAGACAATGGCCACCAGTCGGAAATCTGTGGCCGCCAAGGGGAGTTGAGTCGCCGGGGGAGTTTCACCCCCGGCGCTCGCAGATCCCGGCGTGAGCCTCTCGACTCACCGGGCTCCTGTCATCCGACCAGCGGCTGCGCTCCGAACTTCCAGTGCGCGAACAGGCCTGGTTCCCGTCTGGCGATGACCGTTAGGAACCGCCACGTCCGTGTGGGACGGCTGCGCAGTCGTTTGTATTTCCGCATGGCCCACCGCACCAGGTAGTTGTTGATGCGGGTGAGAGTCCGGATCAACGCGGACCGGTAGAAGCGGCCGTAGTAGTTGATCCAACCGCGCGCAGTCTTGTTGATCGCCTGCGCGAGCTCAGCGAGGGTCAGCCCGCTCCACAGGTGAAGGCGCCAGCGCTTGATCGTGCGACGGATCTCCCTCGCGGCATCGTCGGCGACCGCGGGAAGGAAGCTGACGAACTTCCCGCCAGCCTTGCTCTGCGTCAATCGCGGACGAAACGTGTGCCCGAGGAAATCGAACCGTTCGTGCTCGTGCGAGCCGTGGCGGTTTGAGTCCTTGCAGTACACGAGGCGCGTCTTGTCCAGGTTGAGTTCCAGACCGACCTGCGCCAGCCGCTCGATGATCGCGTCGCGCACCTCTTGCGCTTGCTCCTCCGTCCTGCAGTGCAGGATCACATCGTCTGCATAACGCTCAAACCGGACAGCCGGGAACTCCCGACCGAGCCACAGATCGAGCGCGTAGTGCAGGAAGATAAAGGAGGCGGCGCTCCTGTGGGTCGCGTCTCTTTGGCGCTGTAAATTCGGTTCCCGGTGATGGTCAGTCTATGCGGCTGTCACCTCCTCGGGGATGGTCTGTTCGGTGCCGTGGTAGCGGGCTCGTTTGAGGCGTTGGCGGTCAAGTGCGTTGAAGTGG
>DATFDC010000459.1:0-4252 GCA_035252415.1 Solirubrobacteraceae bacterium | reverse complement strand
TCGGGCTCGGGGGCCTCGTCGGGTCCGGGGTTCGGTGCGATCGGGTTGGCCGGCTCCTCGGGACCGGGGACGATCGAGGGCTCCTCGGGCGCGGCGGGAGTGCCCGGGTCGGGGACGGCCGGGGTGACCGGCGCGCTGGGGACGACCGGAGTGGCCGGAACGGTCGGCTGCGGAACTTCGGCGGTCGTGGCCATGAGATGTGGCTACCCGCGCCTTGCCCTGGCTACCCCTTGACCACGCCGACCGGTCTGAGGCGCGCTACGCGGGCGGCCAGGCCGGCCCGCTCGACGATCTCGACCACGCGGTCGACGTCCTTGTACGCCTCGGGCGCCTCCTCGGCCAGGCCGCGCGCGGACAGCGCGCGCACCACGATCCCGGATGCCTCGAGTCGCCGGCGCAGTTGCCCGCCGTCGATCGCCTTGCGCACGGCGGTCCGGGACATCCGGCGTCCAGCTCCGTGGCAGGTCGTGCCGAAGGAGCGGTCCATCGCGCCCGGCCGCCCGGCGAGCACGTACGAGGCGGTGCCCATGCTGCCGGGAATGAACACCGGCTGCCCGGATCGTGCGTACCCGGCCGGAATCTCTGGGTGCCCGGGCGGGAAGGCCCGGGTGGCGCCCTTGCGGTGCACGCAAACGGTCCCGCCGGCGTGCTCCTCGAGCTTGGCCACGTTGTGCGCGACGTCGTAGACGGTCTTCGTGTTGCGGGCCGCGTCGCTGCCCAGCACCGATCCCACCGCCTCGCGCACGCGGTGGGCGAGCGCGGCGCGGTTGGCCCAGGCGAAGTTCGCCGCGGCGGCCATCGCCTTGAGGTAGTCCTGGCCCTCGGGCGAGTCGATCGGCGCACACGAGAGCTGGCGATCCGGCAGCTCGATTCCGTAGTGCCCGAGCCGCTCGTCCATTCGCTTGACGAAGTCCGTGCAGACCTGGTGCCCGAGCCCGCGCGAGCCGGAATGGATGAGGACGGTCAGCTGGCCCAGGCGCAGTCCGAAGGCATCCGCCGCGTCCGCCTCGTAGATCGCCTCGACGCGCTGGAGCTCCAGGAAGTGATTGCCGGAGCCGAGCGTGCCGATCTGGTTGGCGCCGCGGTGGCGCGCGCGCGCCGATACCGCGGCGGGGTCCGCGTTGTCCAGGCAGCCGCCCGATTCGGTGAACGAGAGCTCCTCGTCGGAGCCGATGCCGAGATCCTCGAGCAGCGCGCGCGGACCGAGCGAGAGCACCCGCTCGAGGTTGGCGCCCTTCAGGCCCTCGTGCGCCCCCTTGCCGCCGGTCCCGACCGGCACGTTGCGCGAGAGCTCGTGAACCAGACGCTCGCGCCGGTCCCCGAACAGCTCGTCGTATTCCAGGGGGAGCGCGAGCAGGCGCACCCCGCAATTGATGTCGTAACCGACCCCGCCGGGTGAGATCACCCCCTCGGATGCGTCGGTTGCCGCCACGCCCCCCACCGGAAACCCATAGCCCTGGTGGATGTCGGGCATGGCCAGGGCCGCGTCGACGATCCCGGGCAGCGTCGCGACGTTGGCCAGCTGCTCGAGCGAGCGGTCCTGCTCGATCGCGGCCAGCAGCTCGGCGTCGGCGAACACGCGGGCGGGGACGCGCATGCCCGGCACGGTGCCGACGGGAAGCTCCCACAGCTCGTCGTCGATCCGCTGCGCCTCAGACATCGAGGATCACGCGGGCCAGATACCCGTCGCCGGATGGCTCGAACGTCATGCGGTGGTAGGTGACGGCCTTGACCAGCGGCGGCGGCTCGTCGAGCACGCCGGTTACCGTGGCCTTAAGGGCGGCGGGGCGGAGGTCGGCGTCGATCACGTGCGTGGCCACGAACCCCTCGGACTCGGCCAGGAACGCGAGCTCCTCGATCCAGGCTGCCAGCAGCGCCGGGCGGTCGCTGGCCTGCAACGAGATCGTGCGTCGCTCGTCGCCGCGGGCCGTTTCGATCCCGAGCAGCTCGGCCAGCGCGCGCACGGCCTCTTCGAGCACCTCGCGCTCGCTCGCGGCCTCGATCTCGAGCTCGACCTCCGCCGTGTGGTCGACCCACCGGTACATGCGTCACGCCGGCGCCGCGATGATCTCGGCCAGCCGGTTCGCGTGCTGGACGTGCAGGAGGTGGCCGGCGTGCTCGACCATGACCAGCTCTGCGCCGGGAATCTGTCGCGCCAGGCGCCGGACCGCGGCGATCGGCACCACGTGATCGCCGGTGCCCGCCACGATCGTCGTCGCCGCCGCGACCTGCTTCAGGCGTTGCTCGAGCGCCGGCAGGTCGCGGACCAGGAACCGCTGCTCGCGCACGAACGAGCGCCACGCGGCCGGGGCCAGCAGCAGGCGGCCGGCGGCGCGCAGGTAGCGGTCATCGAGCGCGGTGGCCTCGGCCACCCAGCGTCTGAGTGGGCGCGCGCCCAGGACAAGTCCGCCTCCCGCCATCGCACCCACGCAGGCCAGCCAGCCGATCACGGGGGCGGCGAGCAGGTAGTCGACCGCGCCGAGGGAATCCGTGTTGGCGGCCGGAGCGACCAGGACGAGCCGGCCCACGCGCTCTGGTTGCGTGCACGCGAGCCAGGCCGCGACGGCGGCGCCCAGGCTGTGCCCGACCACCGTCGCGCGTGAGAACTCGGCGCGGTCGAGGGCGGCGCAGGCGGCGGCGGCGTTGCCGGCCAGATCGGTGACCGCGGTCCGGTGATCCCACCCGGGTCGATCGATCGCGATCGTGCCTGGCACGCGGTCGCCGAGCGCCCCGCGCAGCCGCTCCCAATCCGCCGCCGCACCCGGCTGGCCGTGGAGCAGCAGAACGGGATCGTTGGACACGGCGGACACCTCGGAGGGGGCATACTAGAGCGGTGACGTCCGCGCTCCTGTCCGACGCGCTCGGTCCGGTGCGCGCCGATCCGGCGCGCGCCGCGATCCTGTTCGACATCGACGGCACGCTGGCCCCGATCGTCGAGCACGCCGCCGACGCGCGCGTGCCGGAGCGAACCCGCCAGCTGCTGATCCAGATCGCGCGCCGCTATGGGGTGGTGGCCTGCGTCAGCGGTCGCCGCGCCTCCGAGGCGCGAGCCATGGTCGCGATCGGCGCGATCTCCTACCTGGGCTCGCACGGAGCCGAGGTGCTGCGCGCGGGCTGGACCGAGCCGGTGGTCGACCAGGAGGTCGAGGACTGGGCCGAGCGGATCCACGACTTCGCCCGCGAGGCCGACACCGCGGAGCTGCGGCGGCTCCGGGTGCGCCTCGAGGACAAGGGCCCGATCGTCGCCTTCCACTGGCGCGGCGCGCCGGACGAGCAGGCGGCGCGCGCCGCCATCGACACGATCGCGGCGCGGGCCGAGAGCGCCGGTCTGCGCACCCACTGGGGGCGCAAGGTGCTCGAGGTCCGCCCGCCCGTGCGGATCGACAAGGGAGCCGGGATCGCCTCGTTCCTGGCCGACACCGACGTCGACGTGGCGCTGTACGTGGGCGATGACCGGACGGATCTCGACGCCTTCCACGCGCTGGTTCAGATGGCCGACGAGGGAAAGATCTCCAAGGCCATCCGGGTCGGGGTGCGCTCGGACGAGGGACCGTCGGAGATCACCGACGAGGCGGATGTCGTGGTCGACGGAACCGCCGGCGTGACCGAGTTGCTCGCGGCATTGGCCGCCGACTAAGGGACGGTCGAGAGGCGTGCGGTTCGCGGACTTCCTGCGCACGACGGTGCTGGCCAGCGCTGGCGCCGCCACCGTGCTGGCCGCGCTGACCGTGGCCGGCGCCGCCGGGGACAACAACGATGAGATCGTGCCCTTCTCGGCCGGCTGGTGGGTGGCGGCCGGCCTGATCGGGATCTGGCTGGGCCGCCGCGCCGAGACCTCGCCGCCGATCGCCTCGTTGCTGGCCAGCGCGCGCACCCAGACCACGCTGCCCGAGGTCAGCCCGGCGCGCACGATGCTCAACCGGCTGTGGCCGCTGCTGATCTCGACCGTGGGCGCCGGCGCGCTGGCCTTCCTGGTGCCCCAGTTGCCGGCGGTGGCTACCGGCTTCGCGATCATCTGGTCGCTGGCCTGGCGCCGGCAGGCCTCGGCCGTCCGGGCGATCGAGCAGCGGGACGGAGCGCGCTTCTACGTGGACAAGACATCGCCCCTTAAGCCAATCCGCCTGGTTCGCACACCTGGCTTTCGCTCTAATCTGTTTGAGCTCAACGGGGCGTCGGGGCATTCCCACCGTGCCCGCCCGCGCGCATGATCGATCCGGCCTACATCCCCAGTCCGTCTCACAACGGCTTCTAC
>DATFDC010000458.1:0-5183 GCA_035252415.1 Solirubrobacteraceae bacterium | reverse complement strand
TCCCAGCGCCAGCCGGGCGCAGGCCAGCGCAGCCTCGGGGTCCTCGCCGAGTGCCTCGAGCGCTGCCGCGGTCTCGTGCACCGACGGCGCGTCGAAGCGGACCAGCTGGCAGCGCGACCGGATCGTCGGCAGGACCTCGGCCAGCCGGTCTGACAGGAGGATCAGATGCACGAACGAGGCCGGTTCCTCAAGCGTTTTGAGCATCCGGTTGGCCGCCTCGTCCCCGAGCTCGTCGACCCGCTCGATCACGAACACGCGACACGCCGCCTCGAACGGCGTCTTGGACGCGGCCGAGATGACCGGCGCATCGATGTCGCTGACCAGAATCTCGTGCGCGCCGCTCGGCGCCACCCATGTCAGATCCGGGTGCGCACCCGACACGACTCGAGCCCGGGACCCGTCGGGATCCGAAGACCCTGCGGCTAGCAGCTCGGCGGCCACGGCGCGTGCCGCCGCGCGCTTGCCGGCTCCGCCAGGGCCGTAGAACAGATACGCGTGTGAAGCCTGGCCATCCTGCGCCAGCGCCGGTTCGAGGACGGCTCGGGCGTGAGGGTGACGCTCCAGCTCTGCCAGCATCCCCCGATCGTAGTGCCCAGTAGGGTCGCAATCCACGCACGATGAAGCGCGGACGGCTGATCACGATCGAAGGCATCGACGGCGCGGGCAAGTCGACGCTCGCCGCGGGGCTCCTCAACGCCCTGACCGACCGAGGCGTCGACATCAAGCTGCTCCGCGAGCCGGGCGGGGTCCCAGCGGCCGAACGGATTCGCGAGGTGGTCATCGACCCCGATCTTCATGTCACCGCCCGCACCGAGGCGCTGCTCTATGCCGCGGCGCGGGCGCAGCTCGTGGAGGAGGCGATCGAGCCCCTCCTCAGCGCTGGCACCTGGCTCCTCCTCGACCGGTTCATCGACTCGTCGCTGGCCTACCAGGGCGGCGGCCGAGAGCTCGGGATCGACGCGGTCCGGGCGATCAACGACTTCGCGATCCGAACGGCACGACCCGACCGCACCCTCCTGTTGCTCATCGAGCCCCAACGCGGCCGCAGCCGCCAACATTCCCGCACCGGCGGTCCCGACCGGCTCGAGCGCGAACACGACGACTTCTTCGAGCGAACGATCGCCGCGTACATCGAGCTCTCCTCGCAGGACCCAGATCGGATCCGCACGATCGATGCCTCGATGCCCGCCGATCAGGTCCTCGCCGCCGCGCTCGGCGAGCTCGCCGACCTCATCCCGGAACCGAAGCCGGCCTAGTCTCCGTACCCGTTTGGGTGCGCCTGCGCAAAGGCCCACGCGTCCTCGATCATCGCCTCGAGCGTCTTGGTCGGCTCCCAACCGAGCTCGGCCTTGATCCGGTCGCTGGCCGCAACGAGCACCGGCGGATCGCCCGGCCGGCGCGCTGCCTCGCGCGCGCGTATCTGTGTTCCGGTCACCGATTGCGCTACCTCGATGACCTGCCGGACGGAGAAGCCGCTCCCGGTGCCCAGATTGAACACCTTGTGCTCGCCCTCGCTCGTTGCCTCGAGCGCGAGCAGATGCGCCACCGCCAGGTCGTCGATGTGGATGTAGTCCCGTACGGCGGTGCCGTCGTCCGTCGGGTAGTCCGTGCCGTAGATATTGATCTCGGGAGCCGCGCCGAGTGCCGCGCGAAGAATGTTGGGGATCAGGTGTGTCTCGGGGTCGTGGTCCTCGCCCAGGCCGTCACTTGCCCCCGCGACGTTGAAGTAGCGAAGGCTGACCGCGCCGAGCCCATGGGCACGAGAGAAGTCGCCGATCATCAGGTCGACGCTGAGCTTTGACGCGCCGTAGGCGTTCACCGGCCTGGGCACGGCGGTCTCACGGATCGGCGTCTCGTCCGGCTCGCCGTACACGGCGCAGGTCGAGGAGAAGACCAAGCGGCGGACACCGGCACCGTCCATCGCTTCGAGCAGGTTCAAGGTGCCGCCCACATTGGTCCGGTAGTAGCGCTCGGGATGGCTGACCGACTCAGACACGAGCGCAAGGGCGGCGAAATGCAGAACGCCGTCGAGCTCCGGCGTGACGACTTCCTCAACTGCATCGCGATCGAGCAGATCCCCCACCACGAGCTCCGCGTCGCGCGGGACAGCGGCTCGGTGGCCATTCTCGAGGTTGTCGAGCACGACCACCTCATGCCCCGCGTCGCGCAGATGCTTGGCGACGATCGACCCGATGTACCCGGCGCCCCCAGTGACGAGGAGCTTCATGCGCAGAGCGCCATTTGCCCGATCCGGTTCATACGCCGGGGAATATCACAGACCAGCTTTCCCGAGCAGGGCGGGACCGAGGGCGAAGTAAAATCAGACGGAGATTCATCTTCCGCAACGAACCCCGGCGTCGGAACTTTTCCGTCCGGACCCCTCGCCATCATTCGCTGCCCGCTCGGCTGACCAAAAGCCGCGCAAGAGCAGGGGAAATTGCGGAAAACGAGAGGAGCAGTACGGCATGGATCAGATCCCCCAGACCCAACTCGAATCCGAGGTACGGACGGGCGAGGGCCTCTCGGTCAGGCGCTTCTTCACCGCGCCTGGTGAGCACCCGTTCGACCAGGTCGAGTGGGAGCTGCGCGACGCTCGGATCGGCCATGGCGACAAGATCTCCTTCGAGCAGCGCGGGGTCGAGTTCCCGCGAGCGTGGTCGCAGAACGCCACCAACATCGTCGCCCAGAAGTACTTCCGCGGCCAGCTCGGATCGCCCGCGCGCGAGCACTCGGTCAAGCAGATGATCGACCGGGTTGCCGGGACGATCGCCGGTTGGGGCCACCAGCGCGGCTACTTCGCGAGCACCGAGGACGGCGACACCTTCGAAGCAGAGCTGACCCACATCCTGTTGCACCAGATGGCCGCGTTCAACTCCCCGGTGTGGTTCAACGTCGGCTTCGAGGAGAGCCCGCAATGCTCGGCATGCCTGCCATATCACGCGCTCGTCTCGACCCCTGAGGGCATGGTGCCGATTGGCGAGATCGTGGCAGAAGAGCAGGTGGGTCGAGCTGTCTACGACTCACGCGGCACGACCCGGGTCATCGCCGTCAAGGCGAATGGTCGCAAAAAGGTCTGGCGCGTCCGGCTACGTAACGGAAGCTTCATCGAGGCCACGGGTGACCATCTGGTCAAGGCCGTCACGGAGCGGCGGACGCAGCCGGCGTGGCTTCGGGTCGACCAGCTCGAGCCCGGGATGCGGCTGCATCTGCATCCGCATCGTGCGAAGGTGACTGAGCGCGCCCTGGTTCCCGCGGGCCACGCCAGCGGTTTCAATGACGAGAGCGTTCCCGGCGGTGGCGATCCAGTGGCTATTTCCGAGGCGGCGCTTGCGGGGTGGCTCCAGGCGGACGGATTCGTCGGACAGTACGACTCCGGGACGAACCGCTCCTTGACCATCGAGTTCCAGGTCGCGAACGACGATGAGTTCGACTGGGTGACCGGCCATCTCGACGTCGTTTTCCCGGATGCACATCGAAAGGTTCGCAAGGCGGACACGAGCGATGTTGAGGTATGGCGAATCCGACTGTATGGAGAAGTGCTGCGCGAGTTCGTCGAGCGCTGGGAGCTCCTCGCCCGGGGAGTCGACATCCGAGTCCCAAAGCGTCTGTGGACAGCGTCACATGACGAGATCAGCGCGTACCTCCAGAGCATCTTCCAAGCCGACGGCTACGTATCGGTCCGTCGCGACAATGGATGCGAAAGCGCGCGCGTTGGGGTCGCGGTGATCGGAGAGCGGTGGACCGAGGACCTGCAACTCCTCCTCTTCGTCCTGGGGATCTATTCGCGTCGCCTGCACAAAGTCGAACCCCGACCCGATCGGCACGACATGCACGAACTCGCGATCAGTATCGGCTCGGAGCGCGCCCGGTTTGCGGAGCTTGTTGGCTTCCCTGGACGCGCTAAGTCCGACAAGCTCCTGCGGTCTCTCACCCTGCGCGACTGGAAGCGGTGCCCCGACCTCCGCGAAGAGGAAATCGTCGCGATCGAGCCCTTGGATGTCCGGGAGGTCTATGACATCCAGACGGAGTCCGGCGAGTTTCTCACCAACAACGTCGCCGTGCACAACTGCTTCATCCTGAGCGTCGAGGACACGATGGAGTCGATCCTCGACTGGAACACCAAGGAAGGGATGATCTTCCGTGGTGGGTCGGGCTCGGGGATCAACCTGTCGAAGATCCGGGGCTCGATGGAGTCACTGGCCAAGGGCGGGACGGCATCCGGCCCCGTGAGCTTCATGCGCGGGGCCGACGCCTGGGCCGGCACGATCAAGTCCGGAGGCAAGACTCGCCGCGCGGCCAAGATGGTCGTGCTCGACGTCGATCATCCGGACATCCGCGAGTTCATCTGGTGCAAGGCCAAGGAGGAAGAGAAGGCTGCCGCGCTGCGTGACGCCGGCTTCGACATGTCGATCGACGGCGAGGGCTTCTTCTCGATCCAGTACCAGAACGCCAACAACTCCGTCCGCGTGACCGAGCGCTTCATGCAGGCCGTCGAGAACGACGAGGACTGGCAGCTGATTGGTCGCGTCAGCGGCACCCCGATCGGCGATCCGATCCCGGCTCGCAAGCTGATGCGCGAGATCGCCGAGGCGGCGTGGCGCTGCGCCGATCCCGGCATCCAGTTCGACTCGACCATCAACCAGTGGCACACCTGCCCGAACTCGGGGCGGATCAACGCATCCAACCCATGCAGCGAATACATGCACGTCGACGACTCGGCCTGCAACCTCGCATCGCTGAACCTCATGAAGTTCCGCCGTACCGACGGCACGTTCGACGTCGAGTCGTTCGAGCACGCGGTCGACATCATGTTGCTGGCGCAAGAGATCGTCGTCTCGCCGTCGAGCTATCCGACCGAGCAGATTGGGGACAACGCGCGCGCCTTCCGCCAGCTTGGCCTGGGCTACGCCAACCTCGGCGCCTACCTGATGGCCAACGGCGTGCCGTATGACTCCGACGCGGGCCGCGGGACAGCCGCCGCCATCACCGCGCTGATGACCGGACGGGCGTATCTCGGATCGGCGCGGATCGCTGCGGCGATCGGACCGTACGATCGCTATCTCGAGAATCGCGAGCCGCACAACGCGGTCATGCGGATGCACCGCGACGCCTCCTACGCCATCCCCGACTCGACCTGCGCCGACACCACACTGCTCGAGGCCGCGCGCGCGTCGTGGGAGGAC
>DATFDC010000457.1:0-3290 GCA_035252415.1 Solirubrobacteraceae bacterium | reverse complement strand
AGCTGCTACTTCGGGATGGGTCGTCGTCGGTCATGCAGCGACGGGCAAACGGTAGCAGCACCATCACACCTATCCTGAGCGTCGTGCGCATCGTCAGTCTGATCCCGTCCGCCACCGAGACGCTGTTCGCCCTCGGCCTCGGGCCCGACGTGATCGCCGTAACCCATGAGTGCGACTACCCGCCCGCGGCGCGCGAGCTGCCCAAGATCACCCGTGACGTGCTTGAGCCCGGCCTGAGCGCGCGCGAGATCGATGCGGCGGTCAAGGAGCGGACGCTGGCCGGCCAGTCGATCTACGAGCTCGACGACGAGCTCCTGCGCGACCTGCGCCCCGACCTGATCATCACCCAGGAGCTGTGCGCGGTGTGCGCCGTGTCCTACGACGACGTCCGCGCGATCGCCGAGGAGATCGAGACCCATCCGCACGTGGTCTCGCTCGACCCGCGCACGGTGGGTGAGGTGCTGGGCGACGTGCGAACCCTGGCCCAGCTCACCGACCGCAAGGACCAGGCGGTTTCGTTGGTGCGGGATGCCTCGGGGCGAATCGACCGGGTGCGGGTGGGCGTTCGTGGCTTGCGACGGCCACGCGTGGTTGCCCTGGAATGGCTCGACCCGCCGTTCGCGGCCGGGCACTGGACTCCGCAGCTGATCGGGTACGCCGGCGGCGAGGACGTCCTCGGGTTCGCGGGCGAGAAGTCCGAGGAGACGAGCTGGGCAGCCGTCGAGGCGGCGCAGCCCGACGTGGTCATCGTGATGCCCTGCGGCTACGACGCCGAGATCGCCCACCGCGAGGCCGAGATGCATCGCGACGAGCTGGTCCGGGTCGGCGCCGGCGAGGTCGTGGCGGTCGACGCTTCGGCCTACTTCTCGCGGCCGGGGCCGCGGATCATCGACGGGCTCGAACTGCTCGCGCACATCCTGCACCCGGAGACGTTCCCCGAGCCGCCCGAGGGCGCTCGCGCCTTCACGGTCGAGCTCGCGGCCGTGTAGCTAGAAGCCCAGGCCGTTCGGAGTCAGGCCGGTGCTGCCGGCCACGGCCAGCGCACCGATCACGCTGGCCACCGCGATGACCAGACAGCCCGCCATGGCCGCCCCCGGCCGGCGCCGCCGCTCGTCGAGCTCGAGGATCAGCCAGCCGGCGATCAGGCCGCCGACCAGGCCCCCGAGGTGCGCGCCGATCGAGATGCCCCGCACGCTGAGCGAGAACACGATGTTGAGGACGAGCACTAAGCCGAGGCCGCTCTGCCAGAACGGGATGCCGCGATAGCGCGCCACGACGATCAGCGCGCCGAAGATCCCGAAGATCGCCCCGGACGCGCCGACCGAGGCAACTGCGGGCTGGAAGAGCAGCGCGCCGAATGACCCGGCCAGCAGTGAGGTCGCGTACACCACGATGAAGTTGCGGGTGCCGATCGCCGGCTCGAGCGCGGAGCCGACGAAGTACAGCGAGAGCATGTTGATCCCGATGTGGAGGGTGCCGTCGTGCAGGAAGGGGCCGGTGACCAGGCGCCAGTACTCGTGGGTGCCGGTGTAGAACGGATTGAAGTTGTGGGCGGTCATCGCCGGGCCGTACAGCGCGCCGTGGAACCACACCGACCCGCCACCCCCGCCGCCCAGCGGCGCGCCGGCCGCCGTCTCGACCAGGAACACGATCACGTTGATCGCGATCAGGATCTGGGTGCCGCGCGGCAGCGCCGGCGCGGAGCGCACGCCCCGGGTGACCCGGGTCCGATCGCGCGAGCACTCCGGGCAGCGCATGCCGACCGGGGTCGGCGTCATGCAATCGGGGCAGATCGGGCGCCCGCACGAAGAGCAGGAAACGCCGGTCTCACGGTTCGGGTGGCGGTAGCAGACGTCCATCAGATCCTCACGGCATCCACGCTATCAGCGGCCGATCCGGTTTCCGGGGGGCTGTGCAGGTCCGCAGCCGGGCGCGTCAGTGGCGGCGGACGATCCGCCGCGCCTCTTCGGCGGCGTCCTGGAAGGTCCGCTCGACCAACTCGAGGACGTTGTTCGAGCGCTGCTTGCGCACGCGGTGGCGCGAGCGCACCCGCAGCACGACCAGCGCGGTGCCGGCGCTGACTCCGACCACCGCGGCGGCGGCCGGCCTGACCCAGTTGCGCGGATCGCGCATGGCTCCGAGCTCCCAGGCGTCGAGCTCGTCCTGGGCCAGCTCGGTCAGGCTGACCAGCGTCAGCTCGACCCGGTCCACGAGATGGGCCGGCGGCTCGACCGGCGTGAGCGCCTGGCGCAGGAGGGCCTCGAAGTCGGCAGCGCCGCTGCTCATCGGAGGGCTCCTTCGGGCTGGATCATCGGGTCCCTCCTTCGGCGTCGCCCACGGGCTCGGACACCATGCCCTCGAGCTGGCGGATCGCGCGGTGCAGGAGCACCTTGGTCGCGCCGTCGGTGCGCCCGAGCGCGCGGGCGATCTCCCGGTTGTCCATGCCGAGCGCGAAGCGCATGATCAACGCCTCGCGGCGATCGTCGGGCAGCTGCTGGACGCCGTCGAGGATCGCCTTGAGCTGCTCGCGCCCCTCGACCAATGATTCGGTGGTGTGCGGGGCGGAGATCATGTCGGCGTCCTCGATCCCCGACTCCGGCTTGCGCGAGCGGTCCCGGTAGAAGTTCGCCGCCAGGTTGTGGGCGATGCGGATGAGCCAGGGGCGCAGCGGCCGGCCGTCCGCCTCACGCAGCGCCCGCTCGAAGTGGCGATACGCCTGCAGGAAGGTCTGCTCGGTGAGGTCCTCGGCATCGTGGTGGTTTCCCACGCGGTAGTAGCTGTAGGAATAAACGTCGCGCAGGTGCGTTCTGTACAGCTCGGTGAAGCGGGCATCGATCTCCGCCTTGCCGCGCGGGAGTTCGTCTTCGGTTTCCGCCACATGCGCAGCCTAGTGGGCTCCGTCATGCCGCGCGGATGGAAGACTTGCGGGTGGGCCGCGGGGGCTCGGTCACGGTGGCCGTCCACTGCGCGGGCTCGATCCGGCCCTCGATCAGCGCGGTCAGGCTGTCGAGCGCGGGTGTCTCGAGCTGCGCGTTGCGCGCGACCGTGGCGAGCAGCGGAGCCGACTCGACCGCCTCGGCCGTGTGACCCAGCGCGTTTCCGATCTCGGTCGCCGGCACCCCCTGGGCGAGCAGCTCGCCGGCCTTCCGGTTGCGCTCGTTCGGCGAGACCGCGCTGGCCACCAGATCGCCGGCGCCGGCCAGGCCGGCAAACGTCTCGGGCCGGCCCCCGTGAGCCCGCGCGAGCGCGTCGACCTCGGCGAACACCTTCCCGGCGGCCGCGCCGGCCAG
>DATFDC010000456.1:0-5097 GCA_035252415.1 Solirubrobacteraceae bacterium | reverse complement strand
CCCGGCCGTCCAGGGCCTGGGCCAGGGTTCCGGACCGGTGACCGCGGGCCGGGTGAACGACCACGCCGGCGGGCTTGTCCACGACCAGCAGGTGCTCGTCCTCGTAGGCGATTTCGAACGGGGCGGGCTCGTCGGACACGGGTCCCGGTTCGACGATCGCCTCGTCGACCTCGATCGCCTCCCCCGCCGCGACCAGATGTCGCTTGGGCCGGACCGCGCCGTCGACCCGGACCCGGCCATCGTCGATCAGCGACTGGGCCCGTGCCCGCGACCCGAGCGGAGCGGCCAGGAAGCGATCCAGGCGGGTGCCCGCCGCCTCGTCGGGGACGCGCAACTCGACCCGAGTCACCTGGATTCTGTGGCTCGGTGCTGCCGCGGTCCCTCGAGCACCCACACGAGAACGAGCACGCCGAACGTGATCGACATGTCCGCCACGTTGAACGCCGGCCAATGCGGCAGCTTGATGAAGTCGGTCACGGCCCCGCTGGCGATCCGGTCGATCAGGTTCCCGACCGCGCCGCCGACCAGCATGCCCGTGGGGATCCACAGCCAGGGCCGATCGGGATGCATGGCGAAGTAGCCGACCAGCAAGGCCAGGGCGACCAGCGTAAACACGAGCACCAGCGTGCCGCCGCCCGAGAAGATGCTGAAGGCCACGCCGGTGTTGCGGACGTGGACGAAGTCGATGCCCGGCAGGAACTTCTTCGACTCGCCCGCCGCGATGCCTGCGGCCACCGTGTGCTTGGTCAGCTGGTCAAGCCCCAGCACGAGCCCGGCCACGAGCGCCGCACGCGCGATCGCCGCCGTGCGGAGCGATGCCCTCTGCTTTGTCACCTGCCCGGCGCGATACCGCCCATCAGCCTCGGATCGCGTTGACCACAATGGTCTCGACGACGTAGAGGAGGATGATCGCGATCATCGGGGTCAGGTCGAACATGCCGATCGGTGGAATGAATCGGCGGAAGATCCTCAGGTACGGCTCGCACACGTCGCGCAGGAAGTTCATGACCGCGTCCGTGAAGCGAGAGTACGGCGGTCGCAGGCCGAGCGAGAACATCATGTTGAGCAGGATGTAGACGAAGATCAGCAGGATGTAGACGAGGAACAGCGCCTGCACGTAGTTGGCGATGTCGCCGCGGGTGAGCGCCGCGAGCACGGTCATCGGCCGGCTCCGACCACCGCGTCGAAGGCTTCCTGGAAAGCGGGCCGCACGCCGGCGCGCTCGAGCGCGGCGAGGCCACGCGCTGTGGTTCCTCCAGGCGAGGTGACCTCGCGTCGCACGGCGAGGGTGTCGTAGTCGCGCTTGTGCAGAAGCGCCGCGGTGCCGGCCATGGTCTCGGCGACCAGCCGGCCGGCCAGCCCGGGCTTGAGGCCGTGGCGCACCGCCGCGTCGACCTGCGCCTCGGCCAGGAGCGCCTGATATGCAGGACCCACACCCATGACCGCGCTAGCCGCGTCGATCAGAGCCTCGGGCACCTGAACCACAGTCCCCAGCCGGCCGAACAGCTCGAGTACCTGCGCCTCGACCGCCTTGTCCGGCTCATGCTCTGGCGAGTAGCAGACAACCCCCTGGCGGACCTCAACCGGAGTGTTCGGCATGAACCGGAACACCGGGACGCCGTATGCCTCACGCAGCTGCGCGCTCGTCACGCCGCCGAGCACCGAGGCGACCGCCTTGGCCTGCCCGCGGATCTCGTGGGCCACGTCATCGAACTGCGCCGGCTTGTGGCAGAGCACGACCAGATCGGAGCGCTCGGCCACCGCGCGGTTGGAGCGCAGGGCCTTGCCTCCGAGTTCTCGCGCGAGCTGCTTGGCGCGACCCGAGCCGCCGTCGGAGCACAGCACGGGATCGCCCCAGCCTCGCGCGATCGCACGTGCCATGTTGCCAGCCCCGATCAGTCCGACCTGCATTGCAAGATAAATCTATCGCTGGCGCGACCCCCGCCAGAAACGCGGGGTCAGCTCTGGTTGAAGAAGCCCTTCTCGAGCAGTCGCGCGCGCTCCTCCGCGGACACCTCGACGTTGCGCGGAGTGAGCAGGAAAACCTTGTCGGCGATCCGCTGCATGCCGCCGTCGAGCGCGTAAGTGAGCCCGCTCGAGAAGTCGATCAGGCGCTTGGACAGGTCGTGATCGGTGTTTTGCAGGTTCAGGATCACGGGGATCGCGTCCTTGAACTTGTCCGCCACGTCCTGGACCTCGTTGAAGTTCTTCGGAGCGACGAAGTGCACCCGGTCGGCTCCTCCCCGCCCGTTGCCGCGGCCGCCGCTGCCCACCGGCCGTAGCGAGGCGGTGCGACGTTCGGACTCGGGATCCTCGGCGAAGATGTCGTCGAACTCGTCGCGCCGGCGCCGGGAGCTCAGCCGGCGGACGTTCGGACGGTCGCTGTAGGCGTGCTGAGCTTCGGCCTCGGGCTCGGTGTATGGCTCGAGGTCATCTTCGTAGTCCTCGTCATCCGCCAGACCGAAGTACATCAGCGTGCGGTGCCAGGTGTCTCTTATGGCCATCTCGGATTCGGTCTTTCGCTTCCAGGAGCGGTTTCCCTGCCGTGATTATGACGCTCCGGACTGCCCGCTTGGGCGGTATAGGGTGCTTCCAAGCCGGACGATCGTGGCTCCCTCCTGCGCCGCGACGACGTAGTCCTGGCTCGTGCCCATCGACAGCTGGGGCAGGTCGTGCTCGGCGGCGAGCTCCCGGAGGGCCGAGAAATACGGCCGGCTGGCCTCGGGGTCGGGAGCCAGCGGCGGCATCGTCATCAATCCCACCACCTTCACCGGACACCGCTCAATGAACTCCGGGAGCTGATCGGGTGGGATCCCACTCTTGCCCTCCTCCCCCGCCACGTTGACCTCGACCAGGATCTCGGTTTCCGGGCCACCGTGACGACCCAGCTGTTCCAGCGCCGAATCGCTGGCCACGGTCTCGACGTAGCGGACATGGGGCAGAACCTGCTTGACCTTGCGGCTCTGAAGGTGCCCGATGAAGTCCCAGGTGAACGCCCCCGGATACGCCTCCGCCTTCGCCACCAGATCCTGGGCCCGGTTCTCCCCCACCACGGTCACGCCGGCCTCGGCCAGCACGCCCAGCTCCTCGACCGGCACGTACTTGACCGCGGCCAGGACCTCAACGGTGTCGGGATCGCGGCCAGCCTCGGCGATCTGAGTGCGTACTCGCTCGAGGTTCTCGCGGACCACCTCGGCCCGCAAACCGGTGATCAGCTCAACCACGCGAGTCCGGCCTGCCGCCCGGTGACGCCGCGATCTCGGCGGTGTGAGAAGAACAGCGACGCGTCGGAGCAGATCGTGCACAGACCGATGTCGTGCACCTCGTGTACCCCCGCCGCCTCGAGCTGCTCGCGCGCGATCGCCTTCAGGTCGAGGTTCCGGCCCCGGCGCGCGCGCCCGTCGTATCCGGCGAACTCGCGGTGAACCTCCTCCCCCACCTCGTAGCAGCAGCCGCCCGCACCCGGCCCGATGGCCGCCTCAAGAGCCCCTTCGGCCCCCAACTCGCGCACCGCGCGGACGCCTTCGGCCACGATTCCGGCCGCCAGCCCCCGCCATCCGGCGTGCAGCATGGCGACCGCTCCCTGGCCGGCGAGTGCGATCGGAAGGCAGTCAGCGGTCATGACCATCGGCGCCACTTCGCGCAGCGGCGTTGCCTGACCGTCGGCTTCGGGCAGCGCGACACCCTCGTCCGGGAGCGGCATCATGCCCTCGACCGGAAGCGCGGCGATCCTCCGGACGGTCGTGCCGTGGACCTGTCGGATCAGCGCGGGCGGGACCCCCACCGCGTCGTGCAGCCTGGCCCGGTTGCGCTGCACGGCCCCCGGGCGGTCGTCGGTGAGGCGACCGAGATTCAGGCTCGCATATGGCCCCTCGGAAAACCCTCCCCGTCGGGTCGTGAACAGCGCGTGCGCTCCCAGGAGGTCGATCCCGAAGTGCTCGCCGCGGGCATAGAACGGCGACGGCAGGCTCATGTCAGGTGCAGCTCCTGGTCGGGCACCGGCGTGCGCTGCGCGTACTCGAAGTGGGCTCGGCCTCGGGCTTCGAACGTCGCGGCGTGCGCCCACCCGCCCACGCGCGGCGCTCGCTCGTACAGGTGTAGCCGGATCGAGGCAGTCTCGGTGTTGTAGCAATACGCGGCGCTGCCATCGGGTCGTGGTAGGTGACGCCGGCGAGCCGGTCGCGCTCGGCGTCGATCTGCGCGATCAGCCTGCGGGCGCCCGCGACCGCCTCGAAGCGCCAGCCGGTCAGTGCATAGCTGCTCCAGTTGGTCAGGACGCGCAGCGGCGAGGTGGATAGGAAATCGCGTTCCCCAAACCGCCCGACCACCGGCGTGAAGGGACCGATCTCCCGGCCACCCCGGTGCGCGCAGACCGACACCGCGTCGACGAATGCGTCCCGGACCGGCTCGCCGCGAGCGTCACTGAGGTCGTTGCAGTGGACCCACGCCCAGTTGTCCGCGTGTTTGCTGCCCCAGATGTGGGCCTGGGCTCCGCGGGCGCCCTGAAGCTCGAGGCGCGCGCCGGCGTAGCTCACGACGCCCTCGATCGTAAGATCGGCGTGGGGAAGCTCGAGCACGCTCTGGACCAGGCCGAGCCGCTCGGCGATCGGGTGAACGTGCTTATACGAGCGTCTGGAGGGAGTCCAACGCAGATCCCAGGCGACATCCTCGAACCCCCCGGCGGCACCGCGGTCGCTCAGGACCGAATGTCCGATCCGAAGCTCGCCGCCCGTGGCCTGCAGCTCATCGAGCGGACACAGCGCCTTGCGCGCGATCACGCCCTGGACCGGATCGCCCGCCACGAACCAGAGCGCCGCCTGGCCCGGCGCGGTCATCGTGTAGCGGATCCACACGCCGACGCCGGACGCCCCGTCGGTCAGCGTCAGGTAATACACCTCGTAGTGGCCGGGTCGGCCATCCCAGCGCAGCGTGTTAGGCGCCGGCCGCGGCATCCAATGCCTCCGCGAGCTCCTGCTCGCGCTCGTCCGCGCGGCCATCCAGCTTGGCGGCCATCGCCGCGCGCAGCCCGCGACCTATCGCCGGGCCTTGCGGGATGCCGGCCGCGATCAGGTCGCGCCCGTCGATCGAGAGCCGGAC
>DATFDC010000455.1:0-5177 GCA_035252415.1 Solirubrobacteraceae bacterium | reverse complement strand
CTGGGCGGCCGCTCGGCTCGCGCAGGCGACCGCATTCGAGTGGCCCCGATAGGGCACGATCAGCCGCAGCACCGTCGCGTGATGGGATCGCAGGAACTGGCTGACGTCACCGCCATTCGCCACGCAGGTGAACTGATCGTCGGCCTGCATGATCATCGCGTGGGCGGGCGCCGCGAGCACCAGGAGCGCGGTCGCGACCGCCAATACCAGGCCCCACCCTGTACGAGGGCGGCGCATATCGGACTCGTCGAGGGTCACCGCACCTGTGATCGGCGGTTTCCGGCCCGGCCTTGACCCCTGCACGTAAGCGCCCTGACCAGCGGTGCAGAGCGGATCAGCCGGACCAGCCTCGAGCTCGGCTCGGCGCGTTCACCCCGTCCTCGGCGGGGGGCGAAATCGCCCTCGGCGCCGGTTCAAACGACTTAGTGCCCCCCGGCCGTCTGAAACAGATTCAGCACGATGTCGTACATGGCCGGGGAGGTCTCCTGATAGCCAGGGCAGCACGGCGGCCCGCCCACGTCGCTGATCCCGATCTCAAGATGCGGCGCGTCGGATATGCCGACGTTGCCGCAGCCGACCTCGGCGATCGGCTCGCCGGCGGTCACCTGCGTCCCGACCGGCACAAGCGCCGGCTTGGCGTGCCCGTAGTAGATGTAGCGACCGGCATATGGCCCGCTGGACACCTTGAGTACGGGGGCGGCGGGACCGAAGCCATCGATGCCCTCCTGGACGATCGTCCCGGCGGTCATCGCGACCTCGACCGCCTTGGTGCCGCAAAGGTTGTTCTGCATTTCGATGTCGATCCCCTGGTCGAGGGTCCAGGAACTCGAGGGCATGACCTTCGAGACGGCTTGCAGCGGGAACACCCATCCGGTCGTGTCGCTCGGCGACAGTCCGGGTGCATCCACGATCCCGGAGCCCTTCGCGGTCTGCCTGACCTGGGCCAGGAGGGTCGCCGCGGTCACGCGGCCCACCACGCCGGTGACCGGCGCCAGGCTCATCGCGGTCTGGAAGTGGATCACCGCGTGTTTGGTCATCGACCCGAAGAAGCCGGTGGGCGGCACGGTGTAGCCGATGTCCGACAGCCAGGTCTGGAGCGTCTTCACGTCCGCTCCGTGCTCACCCCTGCGGAGCGTCCGCGTGAACACCGAACCCGACGAGCTCGGCGCGCTGGCCGGCACGATGCTGTGGAGCGGTGTCGGCCTGACCATCGCTGCGCCGCCCGACCTCGGCGAGGCGACCGCGCCCGAGGCGGGAAGCCCGACCGCCACCGCGAGCAGTCCGGCGAGTATCGATGCACGTCCCATCGCTGCTCGACGGTCGGCCCCCGGGCCGCCGGTCCTGCCCCGCGAGCTGTTGTTGCGCTGTCTCCGTCGAGAAAAGCTGCTGGAAACGAACACGGACAGCCCTCCGTGGGCGAGGCCTTGCAAAGTGGGCGCCTGTTGCCTGCGGAGTTAGCTGACGGGCTCGCGCTCTGGGGGTAAGCGCTTCTCGCGGATCACCGTGAGACTCGCCCCAATGAATTTGGGTCCTCCGCTCCCCGATTTGGCTCGCCGGGGATTAGGCGCGCGGGAACCTATCACAAAGAACGGACAGGAATGGCGGTGTTACGTAACCCGCGCGAGCTGTTAGTGGGCCGGGTCGGCCACGCCGTCCTGGTGGCGCTTGTGCACGATCTGCTCGATCCGCTCGATCGTCTCGTCGGACATCCGACGGATCTCCCAATGGGTCAGCTTCATCACCCGCATCGGAGACGTGGCGATCACATCCGCGTTGCGCGGCTCGCGCTCGAGCAGGCCCATCTCGCCGATCAGGTCGCCTTGCTTGAGCGACGCGATCTTCTCGCCGTCGCGAATCACGTCCGCGGTCCCCTCCTGGATGCCGATCAACTCGGTTGAGTAATCGCCCTGCTTCATCAGGATCTGTCCCTCGGCCACGCTGGTCTCGGACGCGAACGCCGCCAGGCGCTTGGCCTCCTCGTCGGAGAGGTGGGAGAAGATCGGAATCTCTTTGAGGCGGTTGGGATCCATGGCTCCTCGTCTACCCGGAATCTAAAGCGCCTTGACCTCGGACGTGACGTCGCTCACAGACTGCTTCGCGTCGCCGAACAGCATCGCGGTCTTCGGGTCGTAGAACAGCGGGTTGTCGATGCCCGCGAAGCCGGACGCCATCGAGCGCTTGAGGACGATCACCGATCCGGACTCGTTGACCTCGAGGATCGGCATGCCGTAGATCGGCGAGCCGGGCTCGTTCTTGGCCGCCGGGTTGGTCACGTCGTTGGCCCCGATGACCAGCGTCACGTCGGTGCGCGGGAACTCGGGGTTGATCTCATCCATCTCGCGCAGCAGGTCATAGGGGACATCGGCCTCGGCCAACAGCACGTTCATGTGCCCGGGCATCCGCCCGGCCACCGGATGGATCGCGAACTTGACCGTGACCCCCTTGGCCTCGAGCGCCTTCTCGAGTTCGCGCACGGCGTGCTGGGCCTGGGCCACCGCCATCCCGTACCCCGGCGCGATCACCACCTGGCGCGCGTAGGAGAGCTGAATGGCGACGTCCTGCGCACTCGTCGATCGAACCGGGCCGCGGTCCTCCGCCCCGGGACCGCCCGCGGGCGCCGCGATCGCGCCGCCGAAGCCACCGGCCACGATCGCGGGGACAGAGCGGTTCATGGCCTTCGCCATCAGGTTGGTGAGGATCGTTCCCGACGCGCCCACGATCATGCCCGCCACGATCAGCGCGGTGTTGTTCAGCGCCACGCCGGTGGCCGCCGCCGACAGGCCGGTGAACGCGTTCAGCAGCGAGATCACCACGGGCATGTCCGCGCCTCCGATCGGGAGCACGACCATGTTGCCGAGGACCGCCGCGGCGAGCAGGATCCCGACGATGAACAACCCCTGTGAGTGGGTGCCGGCGGCCAGGACGATCGCCGAGCCGACGCAGATCACGAACAGGGCGCCGTTGACGATCGTCTGGCCGGGGAGCTTGATCGGCCGCCCCGGCAGGATCTCCTGGAGCTTGCCGAAGGCGATATTCGAACCCCAGAACGAGATCGAGCCGACGATCGCCGCGAACAGGGTGGGGATCTCCGACTTCTCCACCCACAGCGCTCCGCCCGAGGCGAAGTGGTGGCGGTATTCGATCCAGGCGATGATCGCCACGGCCCCGCCACCCACTCCGTTGAACAGCGCGACCATCTGCGGCATCGCAGTCATGCGCACGTTGCGCGCCGCCGGCACGCCCACGGCGGTGCCGATGACCAGCCCGAGCGCCATCAGCCACGGCGTGCTCGAGCCGCTCAGCACGTGCGGCGTGAGCAGCGTGGCCACGAAAGCGATCGCCATGCCCACCGCCGCGATCTTGTTGCCGCGCACGGCGGTACGCGGGCCGGTCAGGCCGCTCATCCCGTAGATGAACAGCGAGAACGCGACGATGTAACACGCGTCGATGAAGTTGGTGTGCTGGATGAAGATCGTCGCCAGGCTCATTGGCCTTCGATCTCCTTGTCCGGCGGGCCCTCCGGCAAGTCGGGCTTTCGCTTGAACATCCCGAGCATCCGGTCGGTGACCAGGAAGCCACCGACGACATTGATCGTCCCGAACGCAATCGCGACGACCAGCAGCGCGTGCTCGAGCACGCCGTGGGCCTCGTGCATCAGCAGAAGCCCACCCAGGAGCACGATGCCGTGAATCGCGTTGGTGCCCGACATCAGCGGCGTGTGCAGCGTGTTGGGCACCTTCGAGATGACCTCGAAGCCGACGAATGCGGCCAGGACGAGGATGGCGATCTCGGTGATGGTGCTCATGACGGTCCTTTAGTTCAGGAGCTGGGGGCGGGCGTGGCCCCGGCGGCCGCCTTGGCCGCTTCGTGGACGATCTCGCCGTCGCGGGTGATGCACGCCCCGGCGATCACCTCGTCGTCGAAGTCGAGCGACAGCCCGCCCTCGTCGGAGATCATCAGCCCGAGCAGCGATTCGATGTTGCGCGAGTAGAGCTGGGAGGCGTGCTCGGCCATCGTGCTGGCCACGTTCAGCGGCCCGAGGATCTTCACGTCGTGGCGGACCACGGTCTTGCCCGCTTCGGTCAGCTCGCAGTTCCCCCCGGTCTCGGCGGCCAGATCGACGATCACCGATCCCGGCTTCATCAGCTTGACTGCGTCCTCGGTGACCAGCACCGGCGCGCGGCGTCCCGGCACCGCGGCCGTCGTGATCACCACGTCGACCTTGCCTATCGCCTCGGCCATGAGCTCCTGCTGGCGAGCCTGCTGCTCCGGGGTCAGTTCCTTGGCGTAGCCGCCGGCGCCCTCGAGGTCACCTCCGAGGTCGAACTCGAGGAAGTGCGCGCCGAGCGACTCGACCTGCTCCTTGACCGCCGCGCGCACGTCGAAGCCCTGCACAACGGCGCCGAGCCGCCGGGCGGTGGCGATCGCCTGCAGGCCGGCCACGCCGGCGCCCAGGACGAGCACGGTGGCCGGGCGGATCGTGCCGGCCGCAGTCATCAGCATGGGGAAGAAGCGCCCGATCTCGGTCGAGGCGATCAGCACCGACTTGTAGCCGGCGATGTTCGCCTGCGAGCTCAGCGCGTCCATCGACTGGGCCCGGCTGATCCGGGGAATCGCCTCCATCGCGAAGCTGGTCGCGCCGGTCTGGGCGATGGCCTGGATCGCCTCCCCCGCGGTCAGCGGCTGGAGAAACCCGATCAGCACGCTGTCGGACCGCAATCGCGCGATCTCCTCGGTGGTCGGCGGCGCCACCTTGACCACGACCTCGGCGTCGTAGACCGCGCCCGGGTCCTCGGCCATCTGCGCGCCGGCCTCCTCGTAGAGGGCGTCGGGGAGCAGCGCTCCCGCACCGGCGCCGCGCTGTACGACGACCTCCAGACCACGTTCGCCACCGGCGAGCTTGCGCACGACCTCGGGGACGAGCGCGACTCGCTGCTCGCCCTCGGCCGACTCCTTGGGGACTCCGATCCGCATGGGGCGGCCCGGAGGCTACACAGTTACGGGCTCAGGTCGCGCCAACTGTGGCGAGTGTCACAGCGGTCAGGATCCCGGCGTACCCGGCCAGGCGGTTCAGCTCGGGGGAAGACGTGGCGGGCACGGCAGGCACCCGCGCGGGGGCCAGGCGAGCGCGTGCCCGGTGGTGTGGTGGCGCCACCGTGGCGGTGGTCCGCGGCGTC
>DATFDC010000454.1:0-10023 GCA_035252415.1 Solirubrobacteraceae bacterium | reverse complement strand
GTTGTCGCCCGTTGCCGCCAGGACCTCTGGCGTGACCTGATAGGAGCGTGGCATCGCCCCGACCAAGGCCTGTCCGCCAGGAGTCCGCTTCTTGCTCAACTAACAGAAGGGACGTGTGGGATGGTGACGATCGGGATCGATCCGCACAAGCAGACCCATTCGGGCGCGGCGGTGGATCGGGTCGGGCAGGAGCTCTCGCGCCGGACCGAGCCGGCGGTCCGGGAGGGCTTCGAGAAGTTTTTGGGCTGGGCCCGCGGGCTCGCCGGGGAGCGCGTGTGGGTGCTGGAGGACTGCCGGCACGTGTCGGGGCCGTTCGAGCGGTTCTTGATCGATCACGGCGAGACGGTGGTCCGCCTGGCGGCGAAGCTGATGGCGGGCGCTCGCCAGAGCGTGCGGGAACCCGGCAAGTCTGATCCGATCGACGCGCTCGCGGTCGCCCGGGCCGCGTTGCGGGAAGGGATCGACACCCTCCCGGCCGCGCGGCTGGCCGGCCCGGAGCTCGAGATCCGCCTGTTATCCGTGCACCGTGAGCGATTGGTCGCCGCGCGGACGCGGCTGATCAACGAGCTGCGCTGGCAGCTGCACGACCTCTGGCCCGACTGGCAGATCACCGGGCGCTGCCTGACCGGGCCGGTCCTCCAACAGCAGATCGCGCGGCGCCTCGGCCGCGCGCAGCCGACCGTGCGAGTGCGGATCGCCCGAGACATGATCCGCCGCGTCCGCGAGCTGACCGCCACGATCAACCAACTGCACCAAGAGCTCGCCCGGCTGGTGGCGCAGGTCGCACCGCAGCTGCTTGGCGAGCGCGGCGTCGGGGTGCTGACCGCCGCGAAGCTGATCGGCGAGATCGCCGACGTGCAGCGGTTCACCTCAGACGCACAACTGGCCCGCCTGGCCGGCTGCGCCCCGATCCCGGTCAGCTCCGGGCGCACCGACCGCCACCGCCTGGACCGCGGCGGTAACCGCCAGCTCAACCACGCCATCCACATGATCGCGCTCGCGAAACTCAGCCACGACCCCCAAACCGCCGCCTATGTCGCTAGACAGCGCGCCCGCGGGAAAACCAGCCGCGAAGCCATCCGCTGCCTCAAACGCCACCTCATCCGCCGGGTCTACCACCTCCTGCGCGACCCGAACTCCGTCCCGACCACAATCCACTGCCCCACCCCGTGAAACCCGCTTCTGCGGGACGGAGGAACGCCTGCGCGAGGGGGTCGCCCGCCGGCACGACGCCGGCGGAATCAGCCCCAACCGGACAAGACCCTTGACATAGGAGACTCATTCGCCGCGCGGACGGCGGCGAGTGACAGGTTTCTCGCCCTGGACACGGTGACGGCGGCACCCGGGTGCCGCCGTCTCCGTTGACTGTCATCGCCCCCCAGGGTTACTGCAGCGTGGGCCGGTCCTGTACGGTCTCGCCCTGGGCGTACACGCCGGGTTCAGGCGGTTTGCGCGCCTTCAGGATGTCCTGGACCAACACGTCGTAGACGACGCACGAGAGCGCCGCCCCGATTAGAGGCCCGACGATCGGTACCCAGAAGTAGACGCTGATGTTCTCGTAGTTACCAGGGAAGGCGACCTTCCCCCAACCCGCGATCCAGGCAAAGATGCGCGGACCGAAGTCACGAGCCGGGTTGATCGCGTAGCCGGCGTTCGCACCGAACGAGATGCCGACCGCCATCACGATCATGCCGATGATCCACGGTGTCATGTTGGCCCCGACCGGCAGGTTGTACTCGTCGGTCACAGCCCACACGAACAACGCGAGGAAGAACGTACCCACAATCTGGTCGATCAACGGACCTAAGACGTTGTGGAAGTACGGTGCTGGGAACGTGGCAAATGTGCTGTATGTGGCTACAGAAGCCGGCGTCCCCTTCACGATGTGATTGACCTGGTCGAAGTGGTTGATCGCGTTGTTGTAGACCAGGAACACCAGCGCGGCGCCGACAAAGGCCCCGACCGTCTGGGCGATCCAGTAGCCGGGCACCTTGTTCCACGGGAGCTGCCGGCGGATCGCCGCGCCCAGCGTGATCGCCGGGTTGATGTGCGCACCGGTCACGCCACCAACGGTGTAGACGGCGAACACCACTGCCAGGGCCCATCCCCAGGTGATCAACAGCCAGTCACCTGACGAGTGCAGGGCCCCGCCCGAGCTGCGGCCCGAGCCGACCAGGGCCCACAGCATCGCAACCACCCCGTCGCCGAAGCAGATCAGGATGAAAGTCCCGAAGAACTCGGCCCACAGCTCTCCAATCGTGCCCTGCCGCCAGTGAAGCGGCAACGGCTTGACGGCTCTTGACTCAGCTACGGTTGCCACACAACCTCCTCCTCTGAGACGTTGGGTTCAGGAAACGCGCTCCCACGCTCGCGCGGCCGCCGGCACGCCCGTCTGAGGACGCCGCCCCTCCCGCCCGGCTGGCGATGCTCGCGCGCCGGTGATCGGGCGTCGGGATTCCAGGCACCGGCCATCTTGTCCGGGCTCCGGTCCTGCCTGAGTTCACTGGACATCCACCCTCAATCCTCCGCCCGATGGGCGCCGCGACGACCCACTCGCGTCCGCGGGGCGCCGAGATTACCAGCGCGCGTGCGACAATGTCAAACGCTGTTTCCAATTAACGGAAGTCGTAAAGGACCGGGGGGTGAACCCAGGCGGGTCGCCGGTCAGTTACGGGTTCCGGCGGTGGCGCGCCTGCGGTACGGCGAACGGTAAGGGCTGGCGGAACCGTTTTGGAAGAAATTCCGCACGTAATCCATCACCTCGTCGGCGTCCCCGGTCGCGTTGATCGGCTCGCCGAAGGACACTTCGATCCGGTGGCGCCGCGGAACCGGCCGATCGTGCCGGCGCCGGGGCCAGAATCGGCCCGGGGGCATGGCCTCAGCGGTGCCGGTGACCCGGATCGGCACGATCGTCAGGTTGTGGCTGGCCGCCAGCACGGCGGCGCCGCGCCGCAGCGGACCCGGCATGCCGTCCCGCGACCGCGTCCCCTCGGGGTAGAGCAGGAGGTTCCAGCCCTGGTCGAGCAGCGTGTCGAGGTGGCTGCCGCCCTTTGACATGCCCCCGCCGCGGCGGCGCTCGATCGGCACCGTGTTGAAGATCAGCGACACCAGCGAGGCAACCACGCGGTTGCGGTAGAAGTAGTCGGCGGCAGCGGCCACCACGGTTCGCTTGCGCAGCCGGCGAGGCAGGGCGGACAGAATTACCGGCGTGTCCAGGTGGCTGGCGTGATTGGCGACCAGGATCACCGGGCCCTTGACGCCGTCGAGTCGCTCCTTGCCGGTCGCCCGACGGGCGGCGTAGTAGTCCATGATCGGGTCGAGCACGAACCGCATGAAGGTCCCGCGGACCACGCCGGCGGGCCATGAGCGTGCCCACGGAATGTCGAGTTGTGCAGCGGCTTTGCGCAGCTCTCGACCGCGTACCGGGGCAGCGCGCGCCACATCGAGGCCACGCGCCGGAGCGGCACGGGCTGCGTCGAGAATTCGGCGCTTGCGGGAGCGCTCACGGCGGAACTGCATCACCGGGGGTGGTACCCCCTCCTGTGACATTCGTTACACGACTTTGCCGGGCCCGTGCGGCGGCACGGGCACACAGGTCTGCGGCGCAGTCCGGACGGGTCGTTTACGGGCGGCTCCCGCCTTCTACGATTACCCGCGCGTGAGGCCACCCCGCTTCTCACCCGACCCGTTCCGTCCCGAATCGGTGGTCACGGACGACCTCCGGTCCCACCCGGTCGTCCGGACGCTCCAGCGCCGGCGCGAGGAGGGCTCGCGGCCGGGCGCGCGCACCGACGGCCGCCGGGTCGCGCTGGTCATCGAGGGCGGGGGAATGCGCGGCGTGGTATCGGCCGGGATGACCGCCGCGATCGAGCAGCTTGGCCTGACCGACGCGTTCGACGAGGTGCACGGCGCCTCGGCCGGCGCGTTCAACGCCGCGTTCCTGCTGGCCGGCCAGGCCGCCTACCTGGCCACCCTCTACCAGTACGGGTTCGGCGATCCGCGGTTCGTCAGCATCGTCCGGGCCCTGCGCGGGGGCCCCGCGTTCGACATGGACCACGTCATCAACCACGTCTGGACCCGGCAGCGGCCGCTGCGCTTCGACGCGATCCTGTCCCGCGGGATCGATCTCCACTGCACGGCCACCGATGCCGACCGGGCCGCGATCGTCGACCTCGCCGAGCTGACGAGCGAGGAGGAGATCCGCTGCGCGCTGCGGGCCTCGGGCCGGCTGCCGTGGCTGGCCGGCGGCCCGGTCAGCTTCCGCGGGATGCGGCTGCTCGACGCCACCCTGGCCGAGGCGATCCCGGTCCAGCTCGCGCGCAGAAGCGCCACCGACATCCTGGTGCTCCAGACGCGTGCGCATGGTGTAGCTCATACCCCGCTTTCGCCCCTGGTCGCGCGGCTCACCGATCGCTACCTGCGGGCGATCAACCCCGCGCTGATCGAGCTGCGCCTGACCCGTTCACCGCGCTACGACGCGCTCACCGCCGAGCTCGCCGCCCAGGCAGCCGATCCCGGGCACACGCCGGCCACCTGCGTGATCCGCCCGCCGTCCGGGTGCGTGGTGGTCGGCCAGCTCGAGAATCGTGCGTCGGTGCTGGGCCGGGCGGCCGGCGAGGGGCTACGGTCGGCCTGGATGGCGCTCGAGGGCGAGGACCCCGAGCTGATCGGGACGCTGCGGGCCTATCCGAGCCGGGGCACCGGCGCGGTCACGGAAGGCGCGAACGGGACCGGACGGGCCACCCCGGCGGTCTCGGCGACGGCCCGCTCGGCATCCGTGCCTCGCCCGTAGGGCCTGCCTCGACTCATCCGACGGACGCCGAACGCAGTGAGGCCCGAAATCCGCAGCCGACCCTAGACCGGCGCGGGCTCGCGCTCGACCTCCTCTTCGCTCCCGGGCTCGGGTGGCTCGGACCACCCTCTGGCGGTCGACCCCTCGATATTGATGTGCGGCAGCCTCTCGTCGATCCAGCGGGGCAGGCGCCAGGTGGTCTCGCCGAGCAGCTCGAGCACGGCGGGGAGCAGCACGCAGCGCACGACGATCGCGTCGAGCAGCACGGCGACGGCCAGGCCGAAGCCGAACTCCCGGATCACCCGCTCGTTGCCGAACATGAACGAGAGGAACACGCAGATCATGATCGCGGCAGCCGCGCTGATCACCCGTCCAGTGAACGCGATCCCGTCCGCCACGGCGGCGCCGGCATCGCGCTGGCGGACCCATTCCTCGCGCACGCGAGAGACCAGGAACACCTCGTAGTCCATCGACAGACCGAAGACCACGGCGAACATGAGCACGGGAATCCACGGTTCGATCGGCCCGGGTTCCACGCCCAGGAGGCTCCCGCCCCAGCCCTTCTGGAACACGGCCACGGTGACTCCGAGCGCGCCGCCGATGCTGAGCAGGTTCATCAGCGCGGCCTGGATCGGGATGACCAGCGAGCGGAACATCACGAACAGCAGGAGCGCTGAGAGCACGACCACGATCCCGATGAACAGCGGCAGCTTGCTCGACAGCACGTGCGAGAAGTCGATCGAGCCGGCCGTGAAGCCGCCCACGAGCACGTTCACTCCGGTCTGACTCTTGATCGGTGGCAGCACGCTGTGGCGTAGCCGGTTGACCAGATTGGTGGTCGCCTTGTCCTGGGGCGCCGAGTTCGGATAGGCCTCGATCACCGAGACCGCGCCGGACGGCGCGACCCGCGGCGGCGTCACTGCGACGACGCCGGGCGTCTGGTGAACCGCGGCCTGCAGGCGCGGCAGGGCGGCGGCCTGGCCGGACCGCGGACCCTCGACCACGATCAGCAGCGGGCCGTTGAAGCCGGGACCGAACCCCTTCGCCAGCATGTCGAAGGCCTGGCGGGTGCTCGTGCCCTTCGGATCGTTGCCGGAATCGCTGGGATTCAGGCGCAGCGCGAACACGGGCAGCAGCAGCGCCACCATCAGCCCGAGCGAGATGATGGCCAGAGGCCACGGCCGGGACTGGACGATGACGCTCCACTGGCGCCACCGGGACCGTGACGCCGCCGCCACGGGGTCGACGTCGCTCACGGTCACGCGGCGCCGCGAAAGCAGTCCGCGGCGCGTGCCGGGTTCCCGAACCAGGCGATGCCCCCACTTCGAGAGCATGGCCGGCAGGACGGTCAGCGACGCCGTCAGCGTCAGCAGGACGGCGAGCACCGACGCGATCGCCAGCCCGTACATGAAGCTCACCCCGGTGGCGAACATGCCGAGCAGGGCGATGATCACCGTGGTGCCGGCGAGCAGGATCGCGCGTCCCGAGGTGTCCATCGCCTCGACCACCGAGCGCTCGACGTCGCGGAGCGTCAGGTAGTTCTCCTTGAAGCGAGTGACGATGAACAGCGCGTAGTCGATCCCGACGCCGAGGCCGATCATCAAGGCCAACTCGGGCGAGACGTTGGACATCGAGGTCACATGGGTGGCCAGCCCGATCAGCGCCACCGCGGTGATCAGCCCGAAGCCGGCGGTGATCAGCGGCATACCCGCCGCGATCAGCGATCCGAACGTGATGAGCAGGATCACCAGAGCGGCGATCACCCCGATCTCGGTCGCCGGACCGACCGAGAAGCCTTCGGCGTTCTCGATCACCTGCCCGCCCGCCGCGATGGACAGCCCGGGCACGTCGACCGCCTTGATCTGGTCGAGCACGGGTTTGCCGGCCGCGTTGGGCACGAGATTGGCCGGCTTGTCGTAGTTGATCGTGGCGAACGCGGTCGACCGGTCGTGCGAGATAGAGAACGATCCGGCGGGGCCGAACGGGCTCACCACATTGATCACATGCGGGTCGTGGCGGACCTTGTCCAGCAACTTGGTGATCGCGACCTTGACCTCGGGGGAATCGACCGTGCCGTTGTCGGCGCGGAAGACGATCGTGTCGACGTCGCCGCTCTGGGCCGGGAACTCCTTCTTGAGCAGGTCGAGCGCTCGCTGTGACTCGGTTCCGGGCAGGCTGAAGTTCGTGGCGTAGTTGCGCCCGACCGCGCCGGCGATGGCTGTGGTGATGACCGCCACCGCGATCCAGGCGAGGAACACACGACCGCGATGGGCAATACACCAGCGTGTGACTTTCAGCACTAGTAACTCCTGAAAGGTTGCGGCCCGCGGCCACTGCGCCCTGCGCCCGCGGAGTGACCCCAAATCTGCCTTAACTGTGTAGCACGGACGCCCCGCGGGCTTGTGATCTTTCACAAGAGTCCTCTCACGCTCGGCGAGACCAACTTCCGGGGCATCGGACATCCGTGGCCGGGGCCCAACGAACCCTTCAGGTTCTGCGGAAACGTGCCGATAGGAAGGTGGGGTCCCGTGGCCCTGCCCTCGACTTGATGATCCGCGTCCGCCTCAGCCTTCCCGGCCACACCAATCCCTTTCGGTCGATTCGCCCGCTTCGCTCGGGGCTCTTTGCCCTAGCGCTCCTCGGCCTGTGCGGGGCGCTGGCGCCGGCTGCCGGCGCCGCTTCCACCGGGTCGGTCGCCGCGGTCACCGACGCCACGACCGGCCTCCCGGACGCTGGTTCGGTCGTGCCGCTGGACGCCTGCGGATCGCCCACGGCGGTCCGTGCGGCCTGTCTGGCCAAGGTTCTCGGCCTGCGCGGGACGCGCTCGTTCGTGCACCCACGGCTGCGCCGGCCGGCCTCTCCCAACCGCCTCGCTTCCAGGCGCCGGCGCTCGCGCCTGTCCGGGGCCGCCGCGGCGGCGCAGATCGCGTCGGCCGCCGCGCCTCAGCCCGGCACCCCGGCCTACCTGCAGCAGGCCTACGACCTCGCCTACCTGTCGCAGACGAGCGGTGGCAGCGAGACGATCGCGATCGTCGACGCGTTCGATGACCCGAACGCCGAGGCCGACCTCGCGGCCTACCGCGCCGAGTTCTCGCTCCCGGCCTGCACGAGCGCCAACGGATGCTTCGAGAAGGTCGACCAGAGCGGCGGTACGAGCTATCCACAGACCGTCAACTCCGGGTGGGAAGTCGAGACCTCGCTCGATCTCGACGCCGTATCGGCCCTGTGCCCGAACTGCCGCATCCTGCTCGTCGAGGCGAACAGCGACGCGCTGTCCGATCTCGCCGCGGCGCAGGCCGAGGCCGCGCAGCTGAATCCCAATGTCATCTCGGACAGCTGGGCGGTGACGATGTCGGGGCGGACCGCCGCCCAGACGTTCGCCGGCACGGGGACCTACACGTTCCCCGGCATCACCACGGTGGCCGCGTCGGGCGATGACGGTTACCTCGGGTCGGGCGTCAACAACTATCCGGCCGCGATGGGCGACGTCACGGCGGCGGGGGGAACGACACTCGAGCCGGCGAGCTCGAGCGGCGTGCAGAGCGCGCGCGACTTCACCGAGTCGGCCTGGTCCGGCAGCGGCTCCGGCTGCGCCACGCGCGTGGCCAAGCCGACCTGGCAGACCGATACCGGCTGCGGCGGGCGCGCGTACAACGACATCTCGGCGGACGCCGATCCCGCCACCGGCATGCAGGTCTACGACTCCGCGCAGGGCGGCTGGGAGGTCGTCGGTGGCACGAGCGAGGCGACGCCTTTGATCGCGGCCTACTACGCGCTCATCGGCTCGTCCGCCCAGGGGCCCTCGTGGGCATACGCGAACGCCGGCCTGCTCAACGATCCGTCCGCGGGCGCGAACGGCTCCTGCTTCTACTCGATCACCTACATCTGCCAGAGCGGCGCCGGCTTTGACGGCCCCACCGGCGAGGGCAGCATCTCGGGCGCGGCCGCCACGGGCGCTCCCGGCATCGGAGGCCCGGGCACGAACGGGTCCTACACGCAGAACGTCGCCGGGAGCACGGCCCAGCTTCAGGGCGGGGTGTATCCGAACGGCGCGGACACCACGTACTGGTGGGAGTACGGCACGACCAACGACTACGGCCAGCAGACCGCGGCGGTCGACATCGGCTCGGGCAACGCGGCCGTGTCGGTCGCCGACTCGCTCCAGGGTCTGGAGCCGTCGACGACCTATCACTACCGGCTCGTGGCCCAGAACAGCTTCGGGACCGAGTACGGCTATGACTTCACGCTGACCACCCCGAGCGCACCGACCAGCCCTCCGGCGAGCGGAACGAACCCGGGCGCCGAGACTCCCGACGGCGGCACTTACGGCACCGGCACTACCGGCACCGGCACCGGCACTGGCACCGGCACTGGCGACACCGGCACGGGGACGACGGGCACCGGCAGCACGGGGAGTGGCTCCAGCGGGTCGACCTCCACACCGCCGCCGTCCACTCCGACTCCGACTCCGACACCGCCCGCCACGACGACGACCCCGGTCACCACGACGCCACCGGCCACGACCACGCCCGCGCCGTCGACCGGCGCGACCACCTCTGCGAACGACTCGGCTCCGGCGAAGCCGTCGACCTCCGGCCCGCGCATCGCCGCGGCAAGCTCGAGCTCGGCGACGATCACGGCCACGGTGTCCACCGGCGGTGTCGGCGCGCGGTACTCGGTGCAGTACGGGACCACTCGCGCGCTCGGCCAGAGCGTCGCGGGAGCGCTGGGCGGATCGGCCACCGGACTGAGCGCCACGCTCCACAACCTCCGACCCGGTGCCACGTATTACGCGCGCGTCGTGGTCACCAACTCGGCCGGTTCCGCCACCAGCACGACCATCCGCTTCAGGACATCGGCGGTCACGATCACCCGGCTCACGATCCGCGGCGGCCGGGTCCAGGCGGCGCTCCGCTGTCACGGCTCGGGCCAGTGCCGAGTCCGCCTGCAGGCGCGATCCGGCTCGCGGGTGATCGCCACCGGCCGCGCGACCCTGCGGGGGAATCGGAGCACCACGATCACGTTGACGCTGCGCGGCAGCAGCGGGCATCCCATCGCACTGTCCGTGCTGAGCAGCTGGAACGGCTACTCGGCCGCGGTCACCGCGACGCGATAGCCGCGCCGTCCTCCCGGGCCGCTTCGTCCTCCGCGGGCTCGAGGCCGACCAGGACCTTCAGGCTGTTGGTCGCGTCGACGATCTCGTCGAGTTCGTCGAGCACGCCCTCGGCGCG
>DATFDC010000453.1:0-11127 GCA_035252415.1 Solirubrobacteraceae bacterium | reverse complement strand
TCAACGTCGATACGGCTCATCTGGTCACCGCGCGCGAGGTCGAGTTGGTGCGCGGCGAGGACGGAACGTGGCGGGTGGCCGGGATCGACCCGAGCCTGCGGCCCCGCCTGTGGCGCCTGTTGCCCCGCCGGTTCCGCGGCCACGACTCAGAGCACCGGCAGTTCGTCCCCTGGCAGAACATCGAGCCGTTCGTGGGGCACGTTCCGACCTCGCGGCTGAGGCTGGCGACCCGCCGGATCATGCGCCTGCATCCGGCCCAGATCGCCGATCTGGTCGAGGCGGCCTCCCACGAGGAGGGTGGGGAGATCCTCGCGGCGGTCGGGCAGGACAAGGAGCTCGAGGCCGATGTGTTCGAGGAGCTCGACGACCAGCACCAGGTCGAGTTCCTGCGCGAGCGCTCCGACGACGAGGCGGCCGGGGTTCTCGCCCGCATGGCCTCCGACGACGCGGCCGACCTCCTGCTCGAGCTCGATCAGGAGCGCCGGCTGCCGATCCTCAACCGCATGCCGTCCGCGGAGCAGGCCAAGCTCCGCTCGCTGCTCAGCCACAACCCGTCGACCGCCGGCGGGATGATGAACGCCGACTACGTCTCGGTGCCGGCGGACGCGACGGCGGCGCACGCGCTCGAGCGGCTGCGCGGGGCAGACGGACTGAACGATCAGCACGTGGCGATCGTGTGCGTGCTCGACGGCGCCGGGAAGCTGCTCGGGACGGTCTCGCTGGCGTCGCTGGTACGCGCGGACGCGCTGACCGAGGTGTCCGAACTGGCCGACGCCTCGACGCCCAGCGTCGCGCCCGAGGCCGAGGTGCCCGAGGTGGCGCGCCTGATGAGCGACTTCAACCTGATCGCGATGCCGGTGCTCGACGGCGAGGGGCGTCCGATCGGGATCATCGCGGTCGACGACGTGCTCGAGCTGCTCGTGCCCGGCGAGTGGCGCCGGCGGGCCGGGGTCGCGCGGGACTAACCGGCGGCTGGGCGGCTGCGTCGCAGGAACCGGTCGCAGACCGTGATCGCCTGCTCGACCGTCTCCCAGTGGAGCGCCTCGGGCCGGTCCGACGGCCAGTGGTAGTTCATCGGCAGCTTGGTCTCATCTACCGACGCCAGCGTGGCCACGCTGTAGCCGGCGCGCAGCGCGATGATCGCGTCGGTCGCCGCCGTGGTGCGCAGCCCGCGGACGATCGGGATGCCGGCGGCCGCGGCAGCCCGGTCGAGCGCCTCGCGCATGCCGGACGGGTAGTCGCGCATGCGCAGCATGCCCTCCCCCTCGATGACGATCAGCGTCGGTCCGCCCAGGCACTCGAGGCAGACCATCTCGGTCCGGTCGGGGTCGAGCTCACCGAAATGACGGTGACCGAAGCCCTGCATTCCCTCGCTGAACGACTCCTCGGATCCGGTCGATACGAGCAGGACGCGGATCCCCTCGAGCGGCTGGTCACGCAGCGCCGCGGCGATGGCCACGAGCGCTCCGACCGCGGCCAGGTTGTCGTTGGCGCCGGGCACGACCGAGCGCAGCCCGATGTCGGTCATGGCGGCGGTCGCCACGGCCGCGAGTGCGGCGCCGGCGCGGGTGAGGTGCCTGACACCGGCCAGCGCGCCCAGGCAGACGAGCACCGGACCGAGCCACACCGCGTACAAGAGTGGAAAGCTGCGACCGGCCTTCGCATGGAGGCGCGGCATCAGCTTGAGCGGGATCCGCGGGAGGACCGGATGGAAGATGAGCCCCGAGTGGGCCGCGTCGTGATGGGCGATCAGCACCACGGTCCGGTCGGCGGCCGGGTCGCCCGCCTCGGCGACGACGTTCCAGGTCGAGCGGTGCGGCAGCAGCGCGCGGCGAAACCAGCGCCGGCCGTGGCCGAGGTCGTCCCAGAGGGCGGCGGCGCCGATCCCGGTCATGGTCGCGGCGATGATGCGGCTGCCGAGACTCCGGCGTTCTCGCAGCGCGAGTAGGCCGGCGGTTGTGGCCGCGGCGTTGACCAGGCCGATCGGCCACCAGTAGCCGCCGTGCGCGCGCTCCTCCTCGACCGTGACACGGCAGCCGAGGTCCCGCAGTCGCTCCGCGATCAGTTGCGCGGCGCGGCGCTCGCCTTCGGAGGCCGACGCCCGGTCGAACGCCGCAAGCTCGTGGATGAGCGCGCGCCAGTCGCCGGGGTGATCCGAGTCGTGCGTCATGGCCCGAGCGGCATAGTGGAGCAGATGCTCCGCGACGACGTCGACGACATCCAGGGCGCCTTCGGCACGATCCACGACCAGGACGCCCGCCGGGGGATGCGGTCCCGGCTCCTCGCGCTGCTGGCGATCATCGGCCCCGGGCTGATCGTGATGGTCGGCGACAACGACGCCGGCGGGGTGGCCACCTACGCCCAGGCCGGACAGAACTACGGGACCAGCCTGCTGTGGGTGCTTGTCCTGCTCATCCCGGTGCTGGTGGTCAACCAGGAGATGGTCGTGCGGCTCGGCGCGGTCACCGGCGTTGGTCACGCACGGCTGATCGTCGAGCGCTACGGCCGGTTCTGGGGTGGGTTCGAGTCGTCGTTCCTGCTGTTGCAGAACTTCCTGATCATCGTCACCGAGTTCATCGGGGTCAGCCTCGCCCTCGACTACTTCGGCGTCGCACCCGGGGTGTCGGTCCCGGTGGCGGCGGCCGCGCTCGTGGTGGTCACGACCAGCGGCAGCTTCCGCGTCTGGGAGCGATCGATGTTCCTGTTCGCGTTCGCGAATTTGCTGGTGATCCCGCTGTTCTTCCTCAGCCGTCCGCATGCCGGGCCGATCGTCCGCCACCTGTTCGTGCCGGGGATCCGCGGGGGCGCGACCTCGAACGCGGTGCTGCTGCTGATCGCGATCGTCGGGACCACGGTGGCACCCTGGCAGCTGTTCTTCCAGCAGTCGAACATCGTCGACAAGCGGATCACCCCGCGCTGGATCAACTACGAGCGCGTGGACACGTTCCTCGGTGCCGCGGTGGTCGTGATCGGGGCCGGGGCGCTGATCTGCGCGACCGCCTTCGCTTTGCAGGGGACCCGCTTCTTCGGGGGATTTACCGACGCGGGCGGGGTGGCGCGCGCGCTGAATCACACGATCGGCTCGGTGCCCGGGGGGTTCTTCGCGATCATCCTGTTGAACGCGTCGCTGATCGGGGCCGGCGCCGTGACGCTGGCCACCAGCTACGTGGTCGGGGATGTGTTCGGGACCCGCGGCTCCCTGCACCGCAGCTTCCTCGAGGCGCCGCGGTTCTACACCGTGTTCACCGCGCTGATCCTGGCCGCGGCCGGCATCGTGCTGATCCCCGGCGCGCCGCTCGGGGTGATCACCGAGGCCGTGCAGGCGCTGTGCGGGATCGTGCTGCCGATGACCACGCTGTTCCTGTTGATGCTGTGCAACGACCGCGAGGTGCTCGGCCCGTGGACCAACCCTCCTTGGCTCAAGGTGCTGGCCGCGGTGATCGTCGGCGTGCTCACGATGCTTTCGCTCATCCTCACGTTGACCACGCTGCTCCCTTCGGTCGACGTGGGCACTCTGGCGGCGGTGGGGGCGGTCGTTCTCGGGGTGGCGCTGCTCGGGATGGGCGTCCTGGCGCTGCTCTCTCGGTCGTGGCTTGCCAGTCCGGCCGAGGAGACTCCCGGGGTGGTCAAGGAGCGATGGACGATGCCGCCCGCGGCCCTGCTGACGCGTCCGCGCCTGTCCGCGCGGCGCCACTTTGCGCTGGTCGCCCTCGCCGCCTACATGGTCGTCGCGCTCGTGATGCTCGTCGTCAAGGCAGTCGGGCTGGCAAGCGGGTGAGCTTGGGCCGAGATCCCGCCCGGTTCGGTCGCTAGGCTCGAACCCCGTGATCCCGCGCTACACCCGTCGTGAGCTGGGCGAGGCCTGGTCTGACCACGCCCACTTCGAGGCGATGCGCGAGGTCGAGGTGGCGGCGTGCGAGGAGATGACCGGCCCTAGTGGCGCGGAGCTCGAGGCGATCCGCGCGGCGACGTTCACCGTCGAGGCGATCGCCGAGCGCGAGAAGGTCACCGACCACGACACGGCGGCCTTCGTCGACGTGCTGGCCGCCTCGGCGGGCCCGGCCGGCCGCTGGATCCACCATGGCCTGACCTCGAGCGACGTGCTCGACACGGGGCTGGCGCTGCAGCTGCGTCGGGTGGGCGAGCTCGTACTCCCTGATGCGCGACGGCTCGTTGAGGCGTTTGCCGCCGCTGCTCGCGAGCACGCCCACACCCTGTGCGTCGGACGCACCCACGGCATTCACGCCGAGCCGACCACGTTCGGCATCAAGCTCGCCGGCTTCGCGTTCGAGGCCCAGCGGAACGCGGAGCGCCTGACCCGCGCGTTCGACCAGGCTTGCGTGGGCGCGATCTCGGGCGCCGTCGGCACCTACTCGGCGACCTCGCCCGAGTTCGAGGAGCGCGTGCTGGCCCGGCTCGGGTTGGCCCGTGAGCCGGTCTCGACCCAGGTCGTACCCCGCGACCGGCACGCCGAGCTGCTCAGCGCCATCGCGCTGGCCGGAGCGGGTCTGGAGCGCTTCGCGACGGAAATGCGAAATCTGGCCCGGACCGAGGTCGGCGAGGTGCGCGAGCCGTTCGGCCGTGGCCAGAAGGGCTCGAGCGCGATGCCCCACAAGCGCAACCCGATCAAGTCAGAGCAGGTGGTGGGGTTGGCGCGGATTCTCCGCGGAAATGCCGTGGCCGCGCTCGAGGACGTGGCGCTGTGGCACGAGCGCGACATCTCGCACTCCTCGGTCGAGCGGGTCATCCTGCCCGACTCGACGATTCTCCTCGACCACCTCCAGCGCCGGGTCCTGGCCCTGGTCGAGGGGATGGTCGTGGATGTGGACCGGATGCGCGAGAACCTCGAGCTCACGCACGGAGCGCTGTTCTCCCAGCGGGTACTGCTGGCGCTCGTGGAGTCGGGCTTGGTTCGTGACGACGCCTACCGCGTGGTCCAGCGGCTGGCCCAGCAGGCCCTGGACTCCCGGGTGCCGCTACGGGAGTTGCTCGCGGCCGACCCGGCGGGCGCCGGCCTCGACCTCGACGCGATCTTCGACTACGGCGTGTTCGTGCGCCACGCCGACGAGATCATCGCCCGGATCGACGCGATCAGCGCACCGTCACCGCGGGTGCATGCCGCCGTCGAGTGAGACCACCTGGTTGGTCAGGTACGGATTGCGCAGCATGGCCAGGGCGAGATCGGCGACCTCGTCGGGCTGACCCAGGCGACCCACCGGGATGCGCTCGCGCAGTTCCTCGGGGTCCCCGGGCAGCATTCCGGTGTTGGTGATCAGCGCCGGCGCGATCGCGTTCACGGTCACGCCCTCGCCGGCCACTCGCGAGGCCAGGAAATGCGTCAGTCCGTGCAGGCCGGCCTTGGACGCCGCGTAATGCGGGCCCACGACGCCGCCGGTGAACGCGGCGACCGAGGAGACGAACAGGATGCGGCCGAAGCCCCGGGCGCGCATGCCGGGGAGTGTGCGCTGGGCGAGCAGGAACGGCGCCCGCAGGTTGACCGCGAGCATCTCGTCGAAGTCCTCGATCTCGATCTCCTCCAGGCTCTGCTGCCGCCCGAGGCCGGCGGCCGCGACCAGGACATCGATCGAGCCGAGTTGCGGCTCGACCTCGGCCAGCAGCTCGGCCGCGGCGTCGGCTCGGCGCAGGTCGGCGCCGACGGCGGTTGCGTGGCCCCCTTGTGTGACGAGCTCGTCAGCGAGTTTCTGCGCGGGCTCGGGGTTGGCGCCGTAGGCGAGCGCGACCGACGCGCCCTCTGCCGCCAGCCTGCGCGCGACCGCCTGCCCGATTCCGCCGCTTGCCCCCGTGACCAATGCCACCTTGTTGCTGAACGGGTTCCCGGTCGCCATCGTGCTAATGGATACCTGGTCGGTCTACGATTTGCGTCGCCCGTGGCCCCTCGCAAGCACCAGGAGCTGATGACGGCGGCGGTGGAGCGCGACGGATCGGCCCAGCAAGCGCTGCTCGCGGGCGATGCTGCGGCGGCGCGGGTCCGCTTCGCCGAGGCGGCGGAGCTGTACCGACAATCGTGGGTCCAGGCTCCGCCGAGCGCCTACGGCCGGCTGGTCGGCATGCTCAAGGCGGCCGTGCTCGCCGGCGGTGGCGAGTCGGAGGCTCGGTACGCCCGCGACGCGCTGGCCGACGCCGACCCGGAGTCGGTCACCGCAGCCTATGCCCGGGCGCTGGCCGCGCTGATCGTGGGGGACGACTCGGAGGCCCAGGGGTGGGCGGCGCGGATGCTTGGCGGTGGCGAGGCGTTCGCCCGGACTGCGGAGGCGATCACGGGTATCGCGGCGTCGGACCTGGGCCGCTACGAGGCCGCGCTGACCGCGATCGTCCGCGACTTCGAGGCGCGCACCGAGCACCTCACCGGCGTGGCCATCGCCGACACCGCGCTGCTCCTGGCCACGCTGGCCGCCCGGCGGGGGATCGTGGCGGCTGTGGAGAGCCCGGTGCTGCCCGCCCTCTGAGCGGTTAGGCGGCCGTAAGCGGATTCTTAACGGGCGGGCGCCCGCGCTGCGGTAGCGTCCGCCCATCCGGATCTCACGGGGAGATCCAGTGAGGAGGGAGGCCGAGGATGCGGCAGCTAGTCCGACGGAGGCCGTCACCGGCGATGTTGGTCGCGATCGTCGCGCTCGTGGTCGCCGCATCGGGAACCGCGGTCGCCGCCAGTCGGTTGGTCAACGGTGACTCGCTGATCAAGCGGGACTCGCTGTCCGGCAACCGTCTGCGCCACGCCACCGTGACCGGCAAGCAGATCAAGCTGAGCTCGCTGGGCGAGGTTCCGAGCGCCAAGACCGCCGCCAACGCGCAGGAGTTGGGCGGCCGGCCGGCCAGCGCCTACGCGCTCGGCGGCTCGGGTGGCGGCGGCAGCAGCTCGAGCGTCATCAAGACCGGCCTGGTCACCGCGAGCGGAGGGCAGACCGTGAAGATGTCCAGCTTCGGGCCTTTCACGGTCAGCCTCACGTGCAACGACGACGGGAGTGGCACGTTCGACGCCGAGGTCGATGTCGTCTCGACCACTTCGAACAGTGAGGTGTTCGGCTCGCAGCTGACCGCAGGGACCTCACAGGAGATCGCCGACACGATTCCCGACAGCCAGTTCTACGACAACGGCGGCAACGTGGAGGACTTCGTGGCGCCCCCGGACGTGTATGAGGTCTACGTGGTCGACAGCATCTTCATGCCGGGCACGACCGCCCCGTGCGCGGCGAGCCTATTAGCCGCAAAGAGCTAAATCGGGCCGGCCGGGGCCGCCGTGGCCGTTGCTAGCATCGGCCCAGTGAGCGCCCTCGCCGACCTGCCCCTGATCGCTTCGGGCAAGGTCCGCGAAATCTACGAAGGGCACGATCGCACGCTGCTGATCGTCGCCTCGGATCGGATCTCCACCTACGACGTCGTGCACCCGACGCCGATCCCCGACAAGGGCGCTGTGCTCACGGGTCTCTCCACATTCTGGTTCGAGCGCACGGCCGAGATCGTCCCGAACCACATGCTCTCGGTGAGCGACGGCGTCCCGGAGGAGGTCCGCGGTCGCGGCATGCTCGTGCGCAGGCTCGAGATGCTGCCGGTCGAGTGCGTGGTTCGCGGCTACATCACCGGATCGGGCTGGAAGGACTACCAGCGGACCGGAACGGTCTCGGGCATCGAGTTGCCCTCGGGCCTGCGCGAGTCCGACCAGCTGCCTGAGCCGATCTACACCCCGTCGACCAAGGCCGAGGTCGGCCACGACGAGGCGATCGACTTCGAGGCCACGGCGTCGCTGGTCGGCGACCGCGAGCTCGCCGAGCGCCTGCGCGACGTGTCGATCGCCGTGTACCAGGCGGCGGCCGACCACGCGCGCGAGCACGGGATCATCCTGGCCGACACCAAGTTCGAGTTCGGCCTGGACCCGGACGGCGTGTTGACCCTGGGCGACGAGGTGTGCACGCCAGACTCCTCGCGGTTCTGGCCCGCCGATCAGTACGAGCCGGGGCGCTCGCAGCCGAGCTTCGACAAGCAGTTCGTGCGCGACTGGGCCTCCTCGACCGGCTGGGACCGCAATCCTCCGGCCCCGGCCATCCCAGACGACGTGGTCGCGCGCACCCGTGAGAAGTACATCGAGGCGTACGAACGCGTCACCGGCGGGGCCTTCGACGACTGGCTGCAGCGGACCCGATGAGGGCCCGGGTCCTCGTCCGGCCCAAAGCGGGAATCCTCGATCCGCAGGGCCAGGCGGTCGAACGCGCGCTCCCGGCGCTCGGCTTCGAGGGCGTGCGCAACGTCCACGTGGGACGCCTGATCGAGCTCGATATCGACGACCCTGCGCGGCTGCCCGAGCTGTGCGAGCGCCTGCTCACGAACCCGCTGATCGAAGACTGGGAGATTGTGGAATCGGCTGACGCCGATTCCATTGGGAGTTCCGCTGGCGCGGAACTCCGGAACTAGGCGCGATGAAGTTCGGCATCGTTCGCTTCCCCGGTTCCTGCGACGACATCGATGCGCTCCAGGCAGCCACGCGCGTCGGCGAGGCCGTGCTCTTGTGGCACGGCGATCACGACCTTCAGGGCGTCGACGCGGTGATCGTCCCGGGCGGCTTCTCCTACGGCGACTACCTGCGCGCGGGGGCGATCGCGCGGTTCGCCCCGGTGATGGCGCAGGTCGAGGAATTCGCCCGCGAGGGCGGGCTGGTGCTCGGGATCTGCAACGGCTTCCAGGTGCTGAGCGAGGCACACCTGCTCCCGGGCGCGCTGCTGCCCAACGTGTCCTTGAAGTTCGTCTTCCGCCAGGTCGAGCTCGAGGTGGTCCGTGGTGGCACTCCGTTCACCGGCGCGTCTGTCTCCGGCGCGCGCCTGTCCATCCCCGTCAAGCACACCACCGGGCGGTTCTACGCGCCCGAGCCAGATCTGGATCGGCTCGAGGCGGCCGGCCAGGTGCTGCTCAGGTATGCCCCCGGGCACAACCCGAACGGATCGCTGCGCGACATCGCCGGCGTGTGCAATGAGGCCGGCAACGTGTTCGGTCTCATGCCCCATCCCGAGCACGCGGTCGATCCCCTTAGTGGATCGGCCGACGGGCTGACCATCTTCGAGTCGATGCGAGCGCATGTCGAGCAGCACGTCCTCGCTTGAGTCACGCCACCGTCAGCTCGGTCTGACCGACGACGAGTACGCCCGCATCCTCGACCGGTTGGGGCGGACGCCGGGAGACGTCGAGCTCGCCATGTTGTCGCTTATGTGGTCCGAGCACTGCGGCTACAAGCACTCCAAGCGGCTGCTCCGCCGGCTGCCGACCGAGGGGCCGCATCTCCTGCTCGGGCCGGGCGAGAATGCCGGCGCGGTCGATGTGGGCGGCGGGCTGGCCGTGGCCTTCAAGGTCGAGTCGCACAACCATCCGAGTGCGGTGGAGCCGTTCCAGGGCGCGGCCACGGGGGTCGGCGGGATCCTGCGCGACGTGTTTGCCGTGGGCGCGCGCCCGATCGCCGTGCTCGACTCGCTGCGCTTCGGCGAGCCGTCTGAGTCGGCGCGCTCGCGGTATCTGCTGGAGCGGGCGGTCGCCGGGATCGGGTTCTACGGGAACTCGATCGGGGTGCCCACGGTGGGCGGCGAGATCTATTTCGAATCGAGCTACGAGGCCAATTGCCTGGTCAACGCGATGTGCCTGGGGCTGGCACCCCACGAACGGCTGATCCGCAGCGCGGCGGCCGGAGCCGGCAACGTCGTCGTGCTGCTGGGCGCGCTGACCGGCCGGGACGGGATCGGCGGCGCCTCGGTTCTGGCCAGTGCCGAGCTCGGCGACGGCGACGAGGCCAAGCGCCCCTCGGTCCAGATCGGCGACCCATTCACCGAGAAGAAGTTGCTCGAGTGCTGCCTCGAGCTGCTCGATCGCGGGCTGTTGGTCTCGCTGCAGGATCTGGGCGCGGCCGGACTCACCTCAGCCGTGTCCGAGATGGCGGCGCGCGGCGGCGTCGGCATCACCCTCGACCTGTGCCAGATCCCGCTGCGCGAGCCCGACATGGAGCCGTTCGAGATCATGGTCTCCGAGTCCCAGGAGCGCATGCTGTGCGTGGCCCGTCCCGAGTGCGTCGGCGAGCTGCTCGCCGTGTGCGAGCACTGGGAGGTCCTGGCCACCACGATTGGCTGCGTGACCGAGGGCGACTCCTTGAGCGTGCTGCACCGCGGCAGCGCGGTGGCCGAGGTGCCGGTCAGCGTGCTGGTCGACGACTGCCCGCTGTATGACCTCGAGCCGTCGCCCGCTCCGAGCGATCTTTATGACGCTCCGATCGCTGTCCTGAGCGGGAGTGAGCCCCCGGCCGAGATCCTGCTTGCGCTGCTGCGCTCGCCGAACCTGGCCTCGCGCCGGCCGGTGTTCGAGCAGTACGACCCGATCGTCCAGTCGCGGACCGTCCGCCGGCCCGACGAGGCCGACGCCGCCGTGCTGATGCTGCCGGACGGGTCGGCCATCGCGGTGTCGATCGACGGCAACGGCCGGCGCGTGGCCTGCGACCCGCGGCGGGGCGCGGCCGAGGCCGTGTACGAATGCGCCGCCAACCTGGCCTGCGTCGGAGCCGAGCCGCTCGGCCTGACCAACTGCCTGAATTTCGGCAATCCCGAGAAGCCGCACGTGGCCTGGCAGTTGGTGGAGGCGGTCGAGGGCCTGGCCGAGGCGTGCGAGTCGCTCGGGGTCCCCGTCGTGGGCGGCAACGTGTCGCTGTACAACGAGGCGCCGAGCGGGCCGATCTTCCCAACCCCGGTGGTGGGCATGGTCGGCAAGCTCCCCCATGCCTCGGCAGCCGGGCGCCTCGGATTCGCTCGCGATGGCGACGCGATCGCGCTGGTCGGGCCGTTCTCGCCTTCGCTTGTCGGCTCAGAGCTCTCGAAGCTGCGCGGTGAAGCCCCCGTCGGCGAGTTGCCCGATGCGGATCCCCGGGCGATCCGGGTCGTGCACGAGGCAGTCAGGGCTCGCATCCGCGCCGGGTCGTTCCGGAGCGCCCACGACGTGGCCGAGGGAGGCGTCGGGTGCGCGCTGGCCGAATGCTGCGTCGCCGGCGGCTTGGGCGCGTCGGTACGGCTGCCGCGGGGCATAGATGCCTTTGCGGAGGCGCCGGGACGTGCGTTCATCGTGTCCGGTCCGCGTGAGGCGTTGGCCGGT
>DATFDC010000452.1:0-2087 GCA_035252415.1 Solirubrobacteraceae bacterium | reverse complement strand
ACGTGGTCCGGCGCGGCGCCGACGTCACGATCGCGTCGGTCGGCAAGGGCGTCCCCGATGCGCTGGCCGCCGCCGAGCAGCTCGCCGAGCAGAACGGAATCGACGCCGAGGTGATCGATCTGCGCACGCTCCGGCCCCTCGATCTCGACACCGTGCTCGAGTCGGTCGCGCGCACGAACCGCCTGCTCGCCGTCGAAGAGGGGCCCGCCACCGGTGGCTGGGCTTCCGGGCTGCTCGGCCGCGTGGCCGAGCACGGCCTGCACGACCTCGACGACGCGTGGCTGCTGACCACCGGCGAGCTGCCGATCCCCTACAGCCCGACGCTCGAGGACGCGTTCATCCCGGACGCCGGCGCGATCGCCGCGGCGGTCCGCGAGCGCGCCGGCATCCATGCCTGAGGTCGTCATGCCCCGGCTGTCGGACTCGATGGAGGAGGGGACGATCGTCCGCTGGCTCAAGCAGGACGGCGAGCTCGTTGCCGAGGGCGAGCCGCTGGCCGAGGTCGAGACCGACAAGGCCACGGTGACCTTCGACGCCGATGCCGAGGGCACCCTGCGCATCCTGGTCGGAGAAGGGGAGACCGTCCCGATTGGGAAGCTGATCGCGCAGATCGGCGAGGGAGCGCGTGTCGAGCCAGCACCTGCCGAGCCAGCACCTGCCGAGCCGGCGCCTGCCGAGCCGGCGCCTGCCGAGCCGGCGCCCGCCGAGCGACAGGCCAACGGGCGGCCGAAGGCGTCCCCGCTCGCCCGCCGCCTCGCGCGAGAATCCGGCGTTGACCTCTGGCAGCTCACCGGCTCGGGCCCGGGCGGGCGCATCGTCAAGGCCGATGTCACCGCTGCGGCCCCGCCGACTCCAGCCGCCCGGCCGGCCGGCAACAAGGGCGCGGTGACCATCCACCAGCCGTCGCGCATTCAGACCCAGATCGCGCAGCGCATGGCCGAGTCCAAGGCCACGATTCCCGACTTCACGCTCCGTGCCGACGTCGACATGGACCAGGCCGTGGCGATGCGCAGCCAGCTGCACTCAGAGCCGGTTCCCACCTACAACGACATGGTTCTCAGGGCCTGCGCACTCGCCCTCCGGGAGCACCCCCGGGCCAACGCGGCCTACCGCGACGGCGTATTCGAGCTCTACGAGCGGATCAACGTGGGGATCGCGGTGGCCACCGCGGACAGCCTGATCGTGCCCACCGTGTTCGACGCGGAGCGCAAGTCGCTGCTCGAGATCGCCCGCGATTCGCGCGGTCTGGCCGAGCGAGTGCGCCGCGGTGAGATCACGCCGGCCGAACTGTCCGGCGGCACGTTCACGGTCTCGAACCTCGGGATGTACGGCGTGAACAGCTTCCACGCGATCATCAATCCGCCCCAGGCCGCGATCCTGGCCGTGGGTGAGGTGCACGAAACACCGGTGGTGCGCGATGGTCAGCTCGTCCCCGGCCGGCGCATGACGATCGCGCTCACCTGCGATCACCGCATCCTGTACGGCGCGCCCGCGGCCGAGTTCCTGGCCAGGGTCCGACAGCTGCTCGAGCAGCCGGTCAACCTTCTGCTCTAGCGCGTTCAGCTCTCGTTCGGCGGCAACCAGGGACCGTGCCAGCCCCCGTAGCCGGCGACCAGCTTCTCGGCTTCCTCGGGGCCCCAGGACCCTTCGGTGTACGGGTGCGCGGGCGGGGGCGAATCGAGCAGTGGCTCGACGATCCGCCAGGACTCCTCCACGTTGTCCTGCCGGGTGAAGTGCGTCGCGTCACCGACCAGCGCCGCGTGCAGCAGGACCTCGTAGGGCGTCGCCCCCTCGCCGCCCTCCTGGGCGAACTCCAGGTCGAACTCGATCTCGCTCGCCCCGGACTTGTCCGCGCGCTGCGCGTCGAGGATCAACCTGATCCCGGTCGACGGATCGATCTTGAACACGATCTGGTTGGGCTCCGGGCGGCGATGCCCGGCCGGGAGGAAGTGTAGGCGGGGAGGGTGCTTGAACAGAACGCGCAGCTCGGTCTGCTTGACCGCCAGGTGCTTGCCGGTGCGCACGAAGAACGGGACGCCCGCCCATCTCCAGTTGTCGATCTCGAGGCGGAGCGCAGCGTAGGTCTC
>DATFDC010000451.1:0-16342 GCA_035252415.1 Solirubrobacteraceae bacterium | reverse complement strand
CTCAGCGACAACCCCTCGAACAGCCTCAAGATGCTGCTCGAGGCATGCCTGATGGCCACCTACATCGGCGACACCGGCCAGTTGGCCGCGCTCTGCCGGCGGGCTACGGAGTTCCCGCCGGCCTCCGACGTCGACCGCTTCATCGTAATCCTGCTGACCGCCGGGGCCGCCGAGCTCGACGGAGACTTTCATCGCGCGGAGCGTCTGGCCGCCGACGCGATCGAGCTCGCAGCGCGGCTCGACGACCCGCGCTGCCTGATCTGGGCATCCACCGTGGCCGGCCGCGCCGGTACTCAGGGTGACGGCCTCCCATATGCCAACCGTGCCGTTCGCGTCGCCCGCGAGCGAGCGCTCATCTCGTCGCTGCCGTATGCCCTGCAGGCACAGGCCGCCCAACTCCTCGGGCTCAGCCGGTTCGATCTCGTTTACGCCGTGGCCGAAGAGGGCCGCCGCCTGGCACTCGACATCGGGCAGCCGTGGATCGCAAGCTTGAACGTGTCCTATCTCGCGATCGTGGATGCCGTGCGCGGTGCCGAGCAATTGGTGCGCGAGCACAACGAGGAACAGAAGGCGCTCGTGGCGGCGAGCGGTCCCACGAGGATCACCGCGAACGTCGCGTTCGCAGAAGGGTTGCTCGAGCTCGGCCTCGGAAGACCAGCCGAGGCGCTCGACCGGCTACTCGTCCCGATCACGACCGTAAGGCCGCAGTCCAACCCGGTGGTGGTCCGGGCGGTACCCGATGCCGTCGAGGCGGCGGCGCGCGCCCAGCAGCTCGACGCGGTGGCCGACGAGTTCAAGCGCTACGAGCAGTGGGTCGAGCGCTTTCCCCATCCCGCGCGCCGAGCCCTGCTCGCCCGATGCCGAGCCCTCGTCGACGACGCAAATGCCGAGCGCCACTACACCGACGGCCTCAGCCTGGATGCGCTGCCGCCCTTCGATCACGCCCGGACCGAACTGCTCTACGGCGAATGGCTGCGACGCAATCGCCGGCGGATCGACGCTCGAGTCCACCTCCGCTCGGCGCTTGACGCGTTCGAGCAGCTGGGAGTCGCGCCGTGGGCGGATCGGGCGCGGGCGGAGCTTCGCGCCAGCGGAGAGAGCGCCCGACGGCGCGACCCCTCCACGCGCGATCAGCTCACCCCACAGGAGTTGCACATCGCCGGCCTGGCCGCCGGCGGCCTAACGAATCCCGAGATCGGTGCCCAGCTGTTCCTCAGCCCCCGCACGATCGACTACCACCTGCGCAAAGTCTTCGCGAAGCTCGGGATCTCGTCCCGGGCGGAGCTCACCCGGTTCGACCTCGGGCAGCCCGTACCCGCCTGACCGGCGAGCTGACTGGCGACTGCGCCGATGCGATCCCGGCGTAGCCGGGGCATCGTGGCGGGCATGCAAACAGAGCACACGATCGGCGTCGAGCTCCGCGGCGCCGCCAAGTCCTACCGAACCGCCGGAAGCGTCGTGCGCGCGGTCCGCGGCATCGACGTGTCCATCGATCGGGGCGAGACCGTCGCGTTGCTCGGGCCGAACGGCGCGGGCAAGTCGACGACCGTCGACATGGTGCTCGGGTTGATCAGCCCGGACGCCGGCACGGTCTCACTGCTCGGTGCGCCTCCGAGGAAGACCGTTGCCGCCGGGCTGGTCGGAGCGATGCTCCAGACGGGGGCGCTCATCCGCGATGTCACGGTGCGCGAGCTGGTGGCCATGATGGCCGCACTGCATCCTCACCCGCTCGGCGTCAACGAGGCGCTCGACCTCGCCGGCCTGGCGGACATCGCGGACCGGCGCACGCACAAGCTGTCTGGCGGTCAGGCGCAACGCGTCCGGTTCGCGGCTGCCGTCGTCCCGGATCCCGCGATCTTGATCCTCGACGAGCCAACCGTCGGCATGGACGTCGAGGCCCGACGCGCGTTCTGGCAGTCGGTCCGCGCGTTCGCCGCGCGCGGAAAGACGGTGATCTTCGCCACCCACTACCTCGAGGAGGCCGACGCCTACGCCGATCGCGCGATCCTGATGTCGCACGGCCGGGTCGTCGCCGACGGCCCGACGAGCGAGATCCGCGCCCGGGTGGGCACGCGCACGATCCGCGCGACGCTCCCGGAGGTCGACGCGACCGAGCTGGCCGCGCTGCCCGGCGTCAACGCAGCCGATCGCCGCGGAGAGGCGATCGTCCTGATCTGCGCCGACTCTGACGCGGCAATTCGCGCGCTGCTCGACACCCATCCCGATGTGCACGGGATCGAGATCGCCAGCGCCGGGCTCGAGGACGCCTTCATCGAGCTCACCGCCGACCCCGGCGATGACACCTCGGCCGCCGCCGAGCCACAGGAGGTACTGGCATGAGTTCCCTCGCCTACACACGGTTCGAGCTGCGGCGGACGTTCCGCAGCCGGCGCCTGCTCGCGTTCACGTTCGGCTTCCCGCTGATTCTGTACTTCGTCCTCGCCGCACCGAACCAAAACGAGCACAACTTCAACGGGTCTGGGATCTCCATCCCGCTCTATTACATGGTTGGGCTCGTCGCGTTCGGAGCCATGACCGCCCTGATCTCCAGTGGGGCACGAATCGCGCTCGAGCGCACCGACGGCTGGACACGGCAGCTCCGGATCACTCCACTCAAGCCCAGCGCGTACTTCCGCGCCAAGGTGGTGACGGGGTATGCCATCGCCGGCGCGACAATCGTCGTGTTGTACGCGTCGGGGATCTCGCTCGGCGTGAGCCTCGGGGCGGGGCGGTGGCTCGAGATGACCGGGTTGATCCTGGTCGCGCTCGTTCCGTTCGCCGCGCTCGGCATCTTTCTCGGGCACGTGCTCACGGCCGACTCGCTTGGCCCAGCCGTCGGCGGCCTGACCTCGTTGCTGGCGCTCGTCAGCGGCACCTGGTTCCCGCTCGGCTCGCACGGATTCCTGTACGACATCGCCCAGTTCCTGCCGTCTTACTGGCTGGTCCGAGCGAGCCATGTGTCACTCGGAGGGCACGCGTGGACCGCCGGCGGCTGGATCGTCGTCGCAGCGTGGACGCTCGTGCTCGCGGTCCTCGCCCGCTACGCCTATCTACGCGACACCGCTCGCGTGTGACCACCAAGCCATCACAACTGAAAGGAGTGCGATGATCCCCGACACACTCGAGGAAACCGGAGTCAGCCGTTGGCGAATCGACCCCGATCGGTCGACCGCGGAGTTTCGCGTGCCGAACTTCTGGGGTCTGATGAAGGTCAAAGGTCGGTTCGATCGACTCAGCGGATGGCTCGAGATCGGCGATCAGGGTGAACGCCGCATAGAGCTGACGATCGACGCGACCAGCGTCAACACGGGCAACCCGAAACGCGACGAGCATCTGCGCTCGGGCGACTTCTTCGACACCGAGCACCATCCCACCGTGCGGTTCGTCTCGACCTCGGTCAGCGACCCTGTAGGCGGCCGGATCCAGGTGCACGGCGAGTTGTTGGCGGCGGGCCACCGCGTGGTGCTCGATCTCGAGCCGACGCTTCGGCAGCACGCCGACGAACTGGAGGTCGAGGCCAGCACAACGCTCAACCAGCGCGAGCTCGGCATGACGTACAGCCCGCTCGGGATGACCCGGACCCCGGCGACCCTCACGGTTCATGCCCAGCTGACTCCCGAGAGCTGACCTGGTCGCCATCAACACGCCCATCCCTCTGGCGGGTGCACTAGGCTCCCGTCAGTTGATGGGTAGGAGTGAGTCGGAAGCGCGTGCAGGGGAGCTCGTGGGACGTAAGCGCGAGTGCACTGAGATCGACCGCCTGCTCGACGGAGCACGGCGGGAGGTCAGCGGTGCACTCGTGCTCCGCGGTGAGGCCGGGATGGGAAAGAGCGCCCTGGTTGGCTACGCCGCCGCGGCGGCACGGGCCGCCGGGATGATGGTCCTGGGCGTCACGGGCGTTGAGTGGGAGTCGGACATGGCGTTCGCCGGCCTGCACGGGTTGTTGTGGCCGGTCATCGACGAGCTCGGGTGCGTGCCCGAGCCGCAGCGCGAGCCGCTGGCGGCGGCGCTCGGCCTCGCACCCGGCGAAGGCCGCGACCGCTTTCTGGTCTCGGCAGGCGCGCTCTCGTTGCTGGCCGCCGCAGCCGAAGCAAGGCCGATCCTGTGCGTCATCGACGACGCGCAATGGCTGGATGTTTCGTCGGCGCATTCGCTGACGTTTGTGGCGCGGAGGCTGTTCGCCGAGCAGGTGGCGATCGTGTTCGGAGCCCGCGAGGGCGAAAGCCGGCGATTCGATGCGCCGGGACTCCCGGAGCTCGCGGTCACCGGACTCGACCGGTCCTCAGCATCGCGGCTGCTCGAATACAGCGCGCCGGGAGCGGCGCCGTCGGTCCGTGAGCGCCTGCTCGACGAGGCGGCCGGAAACCCGCTTGCCCTGCTCGAGCTCCCCGTGGCGCTCTCCGAACAGCAGCTCACCGGGGAGGCACCGCTCCCCGGGGCGCTGCCGATGACCGCCAGGCTCCGCGCATCGTTCTCCCAGCGCATCGAATGCCTGCCGGCGGCCACCCGCCAGGCGCTTCTGATCGCGGCCGCGGAGGAGGCGGGCGAGCTGGCAGTGACGCTTCGCGCGGCGGGCGAGCTCGAGCTGCCGGACGACGCCCTTGACCCTGCCGAGGAGATCGGCCTGGTGCGAACAGACGGGTCGATCGTGAGCTTCCGTCATCCGCTGGTGCGGTCGGTCGTCTACGAATCGGCGACGCTCGGTCAGCGGCAGCGGACTCACGCGGCGCTCGCCGCTGCCCTGGACGGTGCGGGTAGCGCGGAGCGTGCTGTGTGGCACCGCGCGATGGGGGCGGTGACCGAGAACGAGGAGGTCGCGGCCGCGCTCGAGGCATCGGCTCAGCGTTCCGAGCTGCGCGGCGGTCACGCATCGGCCGCGAGCGCCCTCGAACGGGCCGCGGCCCTGAGCGAGACGTCCTCCGAGCGCGCCCGGCGGCTCTCCGCCGCGGCACAGGCGGCCTGGACGGACGGACAGGGCGATCGCGCCGCGGAGCTGATCCGGCGCGCGCTGCCGATCGCCGATCGGCCGCAGCGCGCCTGGCTTCTGCTGATACGGGGGATCATCGAGGGACAGAGCGGCTGGCTGCTCGACGGCGTCGCGACCATGCGCCAGGGCCTCGCGGTGAGCGAGGATCCGTCGGTCACGCTGCAGTTGCTCCGGGAGGGGTTCGCGATGGCTTCGCAGGCGCATGCCATCGAGGAGGCAACCGACTTCGCCTCCCGGGCCGCCGATGTCACGCCCGCCGGCGAGATCGACAGTTTCACGAAGGCCTCGCTGATCGCCAGTGCCGCGGAACTATCGTGCGACTACGAGCGCAGCCGGTCGCTGTCAGCCGAGCAGGTCGAGCGCGCGGACGGGATGGATGTCCCCGTATGCCTGATCTGGGCCTCGCTTGCCGCGGCCCGCGTCGGCATGCGCAGGGAGGCCCTTCACCATGCCAACCGTGCGGTGAGCTACGCGCGCGAGCAGGGCGCGATGACCACTCTCCCGTTCTGCCTCCAGGTGCAGGCGGCGGCGCTGATCGGTGAGAGCCGGCTCGAGCTCGCCTACGCCAGCGCCGACGAGGGATGGCGACTCGCGCTGGATACCGGGCAGCTGTGGGCAGCCAGCTGGAACCTCATGCGCCTCGTCCAGATCGACGCACTACGGGGTGACGAGGAAATCGCCCACGCTCACGCCGCCGAGCTGGGTGGTCTGGTTGCCCGCAGCGGCGCCGCGGCGATCGGCCAGCACGCGAAACGATCGCTCGCGCTGCTCGACATGTGCCTGGGCCGTCCGGCCGACGCGCTCGAGCGCCTTCTGCCGATGATCTCGACCGCGCAGCCGGGCTCCCACCCACTGTTCCTGTACGGACTGCCCGACACGGTCGAGACTGCGGCCCGGGCCGATCGTCTCGGCGAGGTGTCAGCGCACGTCGACCGGTACCGGGAGTGGGTCGAGCAGTACGGAAGCCCCGAGGCGCTCGCGCTCCTTGCCCGGTGCCGGGGGCTGATCGACGAGTCGGCCGCCGAAGAGCATTTCGTGCGCGCGATCGAGCTCGCGCCGGCGCTCTCGCAGTTCGACGCGGCTCGAACCGAGCTGCTCTACGGCGAGTGGCTGCGACGGCGTCGCCGCCGAATCGACGCCCGCCGCCACCTGCGTAGCGCGCTCGAGTGCTTCGGCCGGCTCGGTATGGCACCTTGGGAGGCACGGGCACGGTCAGAACTTCGCGCCAGTGGCGAGACCGCCCGCCGGCGCGATCCCTCTACGCTCGACCAGCTGACGCCCCAGGAGCTACAGATCGCCCGGCTCGTCGCCGGCGGCAAGACCAATCCAGAGGTCGCCGCACAGCTCTTCCTCAGCACCCGCACGATCGACTACCACCTGCGCAAGGTCTACTCCAAGCTCGACATCGCCTCGCGTGGTGAGCTCGCACGAATCGATCTAGGCGAGCCGGTCGCCGCATGATGTAACCGCGCTACATGGTGTGCGACCGCGCGCTTTCAAGCCGCAGGGCCCCGCGATCAGCGCTACAGCCGCAAGCACATCTCGTGTTGCGTGACGACCGCCTGCGCCCCGAGCGAGCGAAGCGCGCGCGACGAAGCCTCGTCGGCCGGAACGTTGGCGAGGCGCATGTCCTGCTGGCCACCGGATGCCGCGAGCAGCGCCTCGGCGGCCGACGCTTCATCCGCCGCGGCGATTTGCAGCACGGTGACCTTGCCCTGGTTCTCCCGAAAGACCACCGCGGAGCTCACGCTTCCGTCCCGCTCGACGACGAGCCCACGCAACTCGACCCCGCTCGCGTGCAAGTTGGCCAGCGTCTCGTCGGCGCGTTGCCAGGGCTCCCGGCTGCGTCGGGTCGCGACGATCCAACTGTGGGCCCTGTCCGGGGCGACCGGGCGAGCCGGCGGCGGGTCATCTCCAGTCGCGGGCAACGACCATACGATCAGCTCCCGCTCGATCTCGAAGCCCAGCTTTGCGTACAACTCCGCGGCTGCTCGGTTGCTATCGATCACCTCGAGCCACATTGCCCTGCAGCCCCGGTCGCGGGAGAGCGCGATTCCCGCGACCAGGGCTTCGGCTCCCAGGCCGCGCCGGCGGTGCGATGGCATTGTTCCCATGCCTCCCACCCATCCCGCCTCGTTCCGGCGCGCGATCAGCGCAAACGCGACCGGCTGCTCCTCGACCACGACCCGTGAGCACTCGAGGTCGATCCCGTTGGACTCCACGTGCTCGCGTAGCGCGCCGGCATCCATCCGCATCGGGACGGCGTAGTCCGCGAAGCAGGCGGTGAAGAGCTCCGCCAGGGCGGGTAGCTCGAGCGCTGTGGCTGGGACGAGCTCCACGGTCACGCGGCTTCGGCTTCGCGTTCGTCTTCGGTTTCGCTCCTCAGCGCATCGTTGGGGTCTTCGACATCCGCGCCATACTGGGCGCGAGCCGCCGCTCCCTCGATGTTCACGTGGGGCAGCCGCACGTCCAGCCAGCGCGGCAGCCGCCAGGTAACCGTCCCGAGCAATTCGAGCACGGCCGGGAGCAGCACGCAGCGGACGACTATCGCGTCGAGCAGCACAGCGGCAGCCAGGCCGAAGCCGAACTCCTTGATCGCGCGCAGGTCACCGACCATGAACGATAGGAACACGCAGATCATGATCGCCGCGGCTGCGCTGATGACCCGTCCGGTGAAGGCGATCCCGTCGGCCACGGCCACCGAGGCGTTGCGGTGACGCACCCATTCCTCGCGAACCCGGGAGACCAGGAATACCTCGTAGTCCATCGACAGGCCGAACACGACGGCGAACATGAGCACGGGAATCCACGGTTCGATCGGCCCCTTCTCCACGCCGATGATGCTCCCGCCCCAGCCCTTCTGGAACACCGCGACCGTGACGCCCAAGGCCCCACCGATACTGAGCAGGTTCATCAGCGCCGCCTGCACCGGGATGACCAGCGAGCGGAACATCACGAACAACAGCAGCGCCGAGAGGACGACGACGATGCCGATGAACAGCGGCAGCTTGCTCGAGAGCACGTGCGCGAAGTCGCCGGCGCCGGCGGTAAAGCCGCCGACCAGCACGTGCACCCCTGTTTGGCGCTCGAGTGGCGGCATCACGGTGTCACGCAGCCGGTTGACCAGATCGGTGGTGGCCGCGGCCTGGGGCGCCGACCCCGGATAGGCCTGGATCACCGAAACGTCACCGGACGGCGCGATCCGCGGAGAGGTGACCGCGACCACGCCGGGGGTCGCCCTGACCGCGGCCTGCAGCCGCGGCAGTGCGTTTGCCTGCTGACCACGCGGACCCTCGACGACGAGCTGCAGCGGGCCGTTGAACCCGGGGCCGAAGCCCTTGGCCAGCATGTCGAAGGCGTGGCGGGAGCTGGTCTTCGCCGGATCGTTGCCGGCGTCGCTGGGATTCAGGCGCAGCGCGAACACCGGCATCAGCAACGCGACCATCAGCCCGGCCGAGATGATGGCGAGCGGCCACGGGCGCGCCTGTACCGTCTCACTCCAACGCCGCCAACCAAGCCGGGACGGGACGCGGGCGCCGGTCGGGGCGATCGGCGCCGGCCGGCGTCGCCACAGCCGCCCTCGGCGGGCTGTCCGGGACGTTCCCACGATCCGGTGACCGAACTTCGACAGCATCGCCGGCAGCACGGTCAGTGACGCGGCCAAGGTCAAGAGCACGGCCAATACCGACGCGATCGCCAACCCGTACATGAAACTGACGCCGGTGGCGAACATGCCGAGCAGGGCGATGATCACCGTGCCTCCCGCGAGCAGGATCGCGCGACCGGAGGTGTCCATTGCCTCCATCACCGAGCGCTCCACGTCCCCGAAGCGCGAATAGTTCTCCCTGAAGCGGGTGACGATGAACAGCGCGTAGTCGATTCCCACCCCCAGGCCGATCATCAGGGCCAATTGGGGACCCACGTTGGACATCGAGGTGACCCGGGTGGCCAGGCCGATCAGCGCCACAGCGGTGATGAGCCCGAACCCGGCGGTCAGGAGCGGCATACCGGCCGCGACCAGCGAGCCGAACGTGAGCAGCAGGATGACCAGCGCGGCGATCACACCGATCTCCGTCGCCGGCCCGATAGAGAAGCCCTCGGCGTTCTCGATCACCTGGCCGCCGGCGGCCACGTCGAGACCAGGCACGTGGACGGCGTTCACCTGCTTCAGCACCGGCTTGCCAGCGCCGGTCGGCACCAGGTTGGACGCCTTGTCGTAGCTGATCGCCGCGAACGCGGTCGACCTGTCGCGCGAGACCTCCACCGCCCCACCGGACCTGTACGGGTTCACCACGCCGACGACGTGCGGATCCCGACGGACCTTGGCCACCAAGCCAGTGATCGCGGACTTGACCTGCGGGGAGTCGATGGTCCCGCTCTTCACCCGGAACACGATCGTGTCCATGTCGCCGCTCTGGGCCGGGAACTCCTGCTTGAGCAGGTCGAGCGCGCGCTGCGACTCCGTTCCCGGCAGGCTGAAGTTCGTCGCGTAGTCGCGGCCCACCGCGCCCGCGATCCCCGTGGTGATGATCGCCACCGCGACCCAGGCGAGGAAAACCCGGCCTCGGTGAGAAATGCACCACGCAGTCAATCGGCGCAGCGACGAGGCTTCCGCACGTGGGTCTCTCCGGAGGCCGGGACCCGGCTCCGCGTTGTCTGTCTCTCCAATGGTGGATTTCATGTATCGCCTCCCTGTTTCGGAGTTGTGGGGGCAAACGCTCGGATCAAGCTGCCAGCACGCTGGCTTGGTCGCATCGGGCGACTCGCCGGTCAACCCGCCGGTCGACCCGGAACCTCGCGTTGACTCGCGGGGTGCGGTCAGGCGGCCATGGCGAGCCGCCGGATCTGTTCCGCGTACGCGTCCGCGGCGGATCCCTCGCGATCAAGGGCGGCCTGAAAGGCGGCAAACACCAGCGGCCGCTCCTCCTTCGATGCGCTGTCCAGCCGCCCGTACGTCGTGCGGACTTCCTGGCAGCGCAGGCGCCAGTCGCAGTAGAGCACGGCCAGGTCGTCTGTCAGCTCAGGACGCCTATCAACAATCATGGTCTACCTCCCCCCAGTTCGGGTCGTCGGGACGTCGCCGACGATCCCACCGGCGCACTCTCCTCGCATCGGTGACCTCGCTGGTCAGCTCGCCAGTTCAGAGCACGCGGTAAAGCTCGTACGCGATCGCTCTGGGGCCGGTGAGCCGGCCACGGCCGAGGAACAGGCTCTCGGCCAGCCATGCATACCGCCCGCGGCCAACCTCGAACTGCGGCGCGATCCGCATGTACTGGTCTTCGAACTCGGTCGCCTTCCCCGCAGCGAGGGCGGCGAGGAACCGCTCACTTGAGTGGATCACGGCGAGGTCATAGCGAAGAAGGATCAGCTCACCGTCGTCGGTCACCAGCTGCGCGCGGAGATCCGGGCGGCGGATGCCGTCGGCACCGAGCCGGATCCAGTCGGTCCCCGGCATCGACGAGGTGGCGGCGATGCGCGGGCCATGGAGTTTCGCGGTAGTGACCTGCCAGCAGACCCGGTCGCCGAGCGGCGAGCCAACCGTCGGTCCGAGCGGACCTTCGATCGTCTCTGCGTAGGTCATTTCGTACTCGAGCGCGATCATGGTCGGCCTCACTCGACGATCGCCACGATGCCCGATGGTGCTTCGAGGGCCGGAACCGTCCGGCGAGCCGCCTCGTCGACGTGGATCCGGGGCGGATCTGGCTTCGCGGTCTCGTAGTACGTGTTCGGGCCGTAAAGCTGGCCGTAGCGGATCACCACGCCGCCGGCGTCAAGCACCGCTTGCTCGTGTTCGCGGTATGTGACACCGCGCTCCCCGGGCAGCTCCCAGGCGATGCTCTGGGCCACGAACCGGTCTGCGTGGGCGACCGCAGCCGCGTCAAGGAGGTTCCGGGTGCCCTCGTGGAGGATCCGATCGGCACGTGCGGAGAGCTCGGGGATCTTCGTCGCGTCATCGGGCAAATCGGTGAGCTGGTCGATCACCGCAGCCGGTGCAAATTCGACGAGCGCGGCGCGCAGCGCCGCGGCGTCGTACACGTCACACAGGACCGAGGTTGCGCCGAGCGCCTCAAGTGCGGCGAGCTTCCCGGGCGAACGCGTCATTCTGGCCACCTCGTGTCCGGCGGCCACGAGCAGCGCCGTCAGCGGGAGCCCGAGCACACCGCTTGCGCCGGCAACGAAGATGCGCATCGTTACCTCCCTCCCACGATCGCGTCACTCCGGCTCTCCGTACGGGTGAAGGCGACCTCGCTCGCGTACAGGGTGTCCATGTACTCGCGGACGTGTTGGATCTTCCCAGCGCAGACCGTGAACACGCCGATACAGCCGTTCTCGTACCGCCGGCCGTCGCGGGTCCGCGCGCGACTTGTCCACTGCAGCACAACCCGGTCCCCCTCGGCGATCATGCCGGTGATCTCGAGGCTGACGGACCCCGGCTCATAGTGCGCCATCGCCTCCGCCAGGAACCCGTCGATGATCGCGTCGCGTCCGGTCCAGGTTCCGGATATCGCGAGCTGGCCGGCGTGGAGCGTCCAGGTTGCATCCTCGGCGAACGCCTCGCGAATCGCCACCGTGTCGCCGGCTTGTACCGCCGCGACGTATCGGCGCAACACGGACTTGCCTTCGGTTTGTTCGATCATCTCCGAACTCCTCGTCTGGTTGATGTTTAGACGGGAGCGTCGCGCTTGGCACGCGGGATGTGAAATGCCTGTCCAGCATCTCTTGAGCGCGGGCCGGCATGACCCGGCTGACCCTCGTCGTGCGGCTAGATCCAGCCGAGGGCGTCGGCGATCCCTGTAGCGGCGTCGAGCATGCGATCTACCGCCGGAGAACGGTTGTGGCTGCGGGCGAGCAGGCTCACCTCGAAGGCCGCAGGCGGAGTAAGCGGCAGCCAGCACAGTTCCTCCGGCAGGCCGAGGGTTATGGACGACTCTCCGATGATCGCGATGACGTCGCCCTGGAGGACCGGGGTGTAGGCGAGGTCGAAGCTGAGGGCTCGAAGCTGAACGCGCGGCTCGAGAGCGTGCTGACGGAACAACGCGAGCACAGCATCGTAGTGACCCGGATTCCCTTCACGCGGGTGCAACAGCACAGCTTCGTCGGCCAGCTCAGCCACGGCCAGCATCGAGTTCGATGCGAGCCGGTGGTCACGGCGCATGAGCACGCCTTGGCGCTCCATCCGTACCCTGCGCGCGTCCAGGCCAGCCACCTCCGGAGCACAGCGAACCAGACCCAGGTCGACCGAGCCGATGCGGAGGCCCGCGACGATTTCGTCGACCGACTTGACCGCCGTGGTCATTGTGATCCCTGGATGACTCTCCGCCAATGCCCGGAGCAGCCGTGGCGCGGTCTCGTAGCTGGCACTGGCGCCGTACGCGACGACTATCTGACCACACTCTCCCGTGCCGTACCTCCGAACGCTCCGCCATAGGTCGTCGGCCGCGCCGAGCAGCGCCGGTCCGCGCTCGAGCAGGAGCTCACCTGCCTCGGTCAGCTCGAACTCGTGGGTGGTGCGGTGTAGCAACTCAACGCCGAGTTCCTGCTCGAGCAACCTGACCTGGCGGCTGAGCGCCGGCTGGGCGATGTGCAACCGTTCAGCGGCGCGCGTGAAGTTGCGCTCCTGCGCCACCGCCACGAAGTACTGCAACCGACGGAGATCGGTCACCGCACGGATCCTAGCCTCGCGGAGGTCACTCCGCCGCGCGGCTGGTGATGCCGGACTGCGCTGAAGCGAGCGCAAAACGGTCTTTCACATCCTGAGCCGGGAGACCTAGCGTGCCTGACATGACCTCTCCTAGCCCGCACCCCGGACAACGTTGGACGATCCTCGCGGTCCTCGGGACCGCTCAGCTGATGGTGGTGCTCGATGCGACCGTCGTGAACGTCGCGCTTCCTTCGGCTCAGAAGGCGCTCCATCCCAGTGTGCTCGCGATCGGAGACATGATTCGAATCCGCCAGGCCGACGGCTCCTCAATCGCGCTTCCCGGGCTCGCGCCTGTCGCGATGCAAGAGGGCCGCCACGCCGCGCGCGTTTTGCGCGATCGCCTGCACGGGCGCCCCGGCCGACCGTTCCGCTACCACGACAGAGGCAACCTTGCCACGATCGGACGTGCACGCGCTGTAGCCGACATCAAGCATGTCCGGGTGAGCGGCCTTCTCGCGTGGCTCATCTGGCTGGCCGTGCATCTCTGCTACCTGATCGGGTTCGAGAACCGGCTCGTCGTGCTGACACGCTGGGCCTTCGGCTTCATAGCCCACGAGCGTGGGGCCCGCCTGATCATCGACACAGCGCAGACACCGACCCCCGACGTGCCGGCTGCGGTCGCTCTCGTGCCATCGGAGCATCAGCGACCGGACGCACGACGCGACCAGGCCGCCTGAATCACACCTCAACCGGCTGGGACGATCATGCCATCGACACTACTTCCGCTCACCCGACGAGATCCTGAGAGGGCGCTTCACGACACTCTTAGCAAGAATGTCGTCTTCCACAGTCCGGTCAGGGATTACTACGGCCGCGCGGACGTGGCCCACATCCTGATGACCATCGGCGACGTACTGGACGAGATCGAGCCCCAGGGCGAGCTGGTCGGCGAGAACCAGGTCGTTACGGTCATCACCGCCCGCCGTGCGCATGCTCGGATGAGCGGTGTGCTACTCGAGACCTGCGACACACGGGGACGGGTGGAGCACGCGACGCTCCTGCTCCGACCGCTGTCCGCGCTGCTCGAAGCCCTCACGGCGATGCGCGCCGCGCTCGAGCGCTCGCCACTCCCAACCGCTGCCGACTCGACCGACGTGAACCAGGCTGACCCAGAGGACGACCTAAGCACGGCGCCGGAAGGCGCGGAGCTGAACGGCGCAAGTCACGCGGATTGGTTCCCCGAGCGTCGCTAGGCGACGATCGAAATCTGACCGGAGATGTCGCCCTGCGGGTCCCATGCGCAGGACCGCCGCCGCTTGTTCTCTGCTGAGCTGCAGCGTCCACGTGACGGGCCGGACACTGATGGGCTCGAACCACCGGTCGAGGACGCGGCGCAGCCGAGTGACCTTCTCCGGATCGAGTCGAATCGAGTGGAGCGCGGCGAGCTCGTGAAGGTGCTTCGAGGTCGGCGTCACCGACAGCACGGTTCCACCCGGGCGTATGACCCGGCCGAGCTCGGCCCCGTTGCGCGGGGCAAACACATTCAGCGCAACATCAACAGCGCGGTCGGCTAGCGGGATTTGGCGCCACACGTCAGCCCGCACCGCGGCGATAGAGTCGTGTGCTCCGGCCGCGCAGCGCGCGGCAGGACGTGACGCATCGAGCGCGACGCCGCGGGCTTCCGGCAGCGAGCCGAGGACACCTGCGAGCTGCTGGCCCGTCCCGGCACCGACGTCGAGCACGAGCGACGTGTCTGCGCCCGCGAATTCACCGGCGGTGCGGACGAGCGCGGCGCGCAGCGGCTCGAAGTGGCCGGCCTGTTCGACGTTTGCGCGCGCTTCGACCATCGTCCCATCGTCCCCGAAGGGATGAGGCACACCCGTCTCGAAGAGCGTCACGTAGCCAGATCGTGCCACGTCAAAACTGTGGCCTCGCGAACACGCCAGCGCCCCTGCCACGGGCGCAAACGGCTGAGAACAAACGGGACAGCGCAGCCAAGGGGCGACAGCCGCCAACGGCCGCGGAACAGCGGACGACATAACAACTCCTCTCGATGGACAACACAACCCGACGGTGGCGATCGCCGCCGGGATCGGGTTACTTGTCCGCTAGAGGTAGGCGTGCGCTGACATGTCCACAAGCTTACCGTGCGAAGGACAGCGCAACGGCGCGGCTGTCACACCGCAGACATGTCACCTATCTCGAGAGCCGGGCACTAGGACGCGATGCGCGTACCACTCGAGTGACCAACAGACTGACGAGTGTTTCGCGCCCTATATACGCCGGATAGTCTGTAGGCCGTGCGGCGACACATTAGCTCAGGCTCGCCGCTCGAGCCAACCATCGGCTTGGGCCGTGCGGTCCGTGACGGGCACCTGATCTTCGTTTCCGCAACTGCTGCGATCTGGCCCGATGGCCACGTCGACCCCGATGTCGGCGTGCAAGCCCGACGGTGCCTTGAGATCATCGATGAAGCGCTTCACGAATGCGCCGCCACGCTTCGTGACGTGGTTAGAACGCGTGTGTTCCTCGTGGACGCTGCTCACGGTGACCTGATCGCGCAGGTCCACGGTGAGGCCTTCGGCACAATCCGACCGGCCACGGGCTTCATCGTCGTCCAAGGCTTCCTCGATCCCCGCTGGCTGGTAGAGATCGAGGTAGACGCTGTCATTGGCAGCTGACCCTTTCCCGCTGCCACGCGAACCTCGCACGGCTGAACGCTAACGGAAGTCGTCCGCGTGTTCTTGGGCCCAGGAGTGGAATGTTCGGGCTGGTCGCCCCAGCAGCCGCTCCACCTGATCGGTGACGCGCTCGGGCGACTCGACGAACGATGCCCAAGCCTCCAGCCTGGCCTCGGCAAAGGCCGCGCTTCCCCAGGCCGCGGCGAGTTGCTCGCGGGCGATCGAGATCGGCAGATCCTCCCACCGCACGTCTCGCCCGATGGCTTCGCCGATGATCGCGACGATCTCGGCTTGCGTGATCGACTCGGGGCCGGTGACGACGTACCTCGCGCCCTCGTGCCCATCCGAGCCGAGCACGTGGACGATGACGTCGGCGATGTCGCGCTCGTGGATGAGCGACCTGGAGGCCTCCCCGTACGGCAGATGCACGACCCCGCGCTTGATCTCGTCGGCCCAGCCGAGGGTGTTCGTCGCGAAGTCGATCGCCCGCACGAACGTCCAATCCAACCCCGACCGTCGTATGAGCCGCTCGATCTCCTGGTGGAAGATCGTCGGCTCCTCGCCGTCGGCGAGGTCAGGAATGTCGGCCGACAGGTACACGACACGCCGAGCGTGCCTGGCGATCAGCTCGACCACGCGAGGCTCCACGGCCAGACCGGGCCACATCAGATACACGCTGTCCACACCGCGCAGCGCACCCGCCAGCGTGTCCGGTGATGAGAGGTCGCCGCGCGCCACCTCGACGCTCTCGGGCAGCGAGGCGCGGCGCGGGTCGCGGACCAGCGCGCGGACGTCACGCCCCATCTCGGCCAACGAGGCGACGACGTGCCTGCCGACGTTGCCGGTCGGTCCGGTCACGAGGATCTTGCTCATCCGGTGGACCCGTTTCAGTGAGACGTCAGCGTTTCACGCAATTGAGCTGCCGCGTCGTGGCGCAGGGGCTCCCCATGGCCAAAGCAGGCCAGCTCGATCTCGAGCGTGGCCAGTCGCCTCGCCGTGGCGGCGGCGCCGACCGGGTCCGCGTTGAACACG
>DATFDC010000450.1:0-13820 GCA_035252415.1 Solirubrobacteraceae bacterium | reverse complement strand
GTCGGCGGCCCAGCAGGTCGGCGAAGAGATCCGCGAGTACGGCAAGGCGGGGTTCCAGACGGAACTCGTCGCCGCGTACCGGCCGGCCGACGGGGGATCGCCGGACGATGTCGGCGGCTTCGTGGAGTTCGTGCGCGAGGCGGTCCGGTCGCTTGGACGGGCGCCGGGGTTCGACTCGCTCCAGGTCACGAACGAGGCCAATCAGGGCGGTTCGCCGAATACGTCCGACGGCTACTACGCAGACGCCAAGGACGCGCTGATCGAAGGCGTGATCGCGGCCAAAGACGAGATTCGCAAGGACGGCCAAAAACATCTGAAGGTCGGGTTCAATTGGGCCTACGCGACCGACGCAAGCGAGCACGCGTTCTGGCGCTATCTCGGTCACCACGGCGGCCGGCGATTCGTCGACGATCTCGACTGGGTCGGCCTCGACGCGTATCCCGGCACGTGGGGACCGGCGCTCGGCGGACGCGGTCTCGCCGCCGAGACGACGCACTTCATCGACGGCGCGCTCCACGCGGCGCGCGTCACCTACATGCCACTCGCGGGCATCCCGCACACGACGCCGCTGCGGGTGTCCGAGACGGGTTATCCGACCGGCCCTGGGCGCACCGAGGCGATGCAGGTCACGGTCATGAAGGCCGCGGTCGAAGCCGTCTACCACGCCCGCTCCAAGTACAACATCACGGGGCTGCGCTGGTTCGACCTGCGTGATGCGGACTCGTCGAGCTCGAGCTTCGAGAGCCAGTACGGGTTGATGCGCGACGACTACTCGCCCAAGCCCGCGTTCGGCGTCTACCGGACGCTGGTCGCGCGACTGTCTAGTTGACCCGCGGGGACCGGGCCCCAGCGGCAAACGCGCGCTTGGCCGACGGCGAGCTGTCGATCCGCCAGTTCGTCTCCTTGACGAGGTCGAACCAGATCATGCTGGTCACGTAGGGGCGATGGGCCAGGTAGGCCCACATGTCCCGGATCCACTTCGCCTTGCTTCCGCCGTGTTCGGACGTGGCGGTCTCCGCGAGCTGGATCGGGAGACGAGAGTCGAGCGCGTGCAGCCGGTCGATCGCCTGGCCGCATCCCTGGGAGAAGCTCTTCCAGCCGCGGGCGAACAGTGGCTTGCCGCCGTTCTGACACGTTGTCGCCATCACATCGACGTACGCGGCGCCCGGGAACTGCGCGCTCGATCTGGCGAACGCCGGGCTCCAGACCCATTTCACGTTCTTTGCGCCGGCCTGCTCAAAGATGCGGTGAACGTGGCGCCAGGCCTGAACGAACTGACCGGGGCGGTTGCCGTTGGCATAGTCATCCCAGGGGAACCAGTTGCCGTCCATCTCCTGGGCGAAGCGGAGCAGCACCGGGTGCTTCCAGTCGGCGAGGATTCGCGCCCAGCCCCTGATATGTGAGTCGAACTTCCCGTTGATGATGTTGGCCAGCCGGTAGCGCGGCTGCGGCTTGTACAGGCCCTTGCCGGCGTCCCACGGCTCCCAGGTGATCTCGGGCGTGCTGCCACGCTGGGCGATCGCGTTCAGCTGCGATTTGCTCGGCAGCTTGTTGTGCTGCCAGTCCGCGTACCACATGACAATCGCGGCGTGCTTGCCCGCCTGACGCTCGAACGCGTTGACCGTACGCAGGTCTGATGACTTCCACGCCTTCCACCAATCCCGGGCCAGCGGGTCCGTGGTGACACCCAAGTCGAGCTTCCCGGGGGACGCCGACGCCGGCTTACCCGGTATCGGAGCCGCCGGCGCCGAGGAAGGCGTGCCGATAACGCCCTGCTGGTAGGCGAATAGAGACAGCGTCGCCATCAACACCACTAGTGATGTCGCTGCGGCTCTCATCGGTCAAGCCATCGTCATCGCGTGCACTGCCTGGTGACCAAAATGAGCGACCGAGACCCCGAGCACAACGACCAGGCAGGCGAGGGCAAACACGACCACCCAGCGGGAGCGCATGGCGGACCGCAGCGCGCTGCGCGAGGTGGCGATCTGCTTGATGTCCATCCCGAGCGTCGTCGCGAGCACCGCGGCGCCCATCAGCGCGTTGGCGAGCGCGAGTCCGTAGTAGCCGCGGATCAAGTCGCTCCCGGCGCTGGCGTCGAACAGCCAGACCGCCACCAGCGGCAATGCCGCGAGCCCGATGTAGGGGGCGTAGATGCTCAGCGCGCGCGGTCCGGCTCCGGCCGCCTTGCCCTTGGGCGTGATCATGTACGGGCGCTTGATCCGGAGCGCGACGTTGATGAGCGCCCACAGCACCACCGGCCACCGCGCCGTCTGCAACACGATCCCGCGCCAGGACAGCTTCACTCCGCTCGGCTGAAACCACCTGCGGGATTCGCACCACATCAGCGTCGACGCCAACAGCACTGGGACGAAGTACACGAAGAACCGTCCGACCGGGACGGACGCGATCGGCCGGTTGACGAGCAGCGCGACCGCGGGGAGCGCCCACAGGACCGCGAGCGAGGTCGACCACAGCGTGTACCAGCTCTGGCAGAAGAGGAACTGGAGCGCCTGGCCGCGGGTGTAGCGGCGGATCAGTTGCGGTGTGTGCTGGAAGAAGATCTGGATCATCGAGTACGCCCAGGCGAACTGCTGGCGCAGGTACGTCGTGAGATCGTGCGGACCATCGCCGGTGGCAATCACGTCGGGAACGAACACCCCGGTGTAGCCGTGTGCCGCCAGGACGACCGTGTCGAGGTGGTCCTCGGCACGGGTGGGCTGAAAGCCGCCGATCTCGCGGATGGCCGCCGTCCGGTATGACGCGTGGGATCCGATGATGAACGGCGTGCCGGTGGCGCCGTAGAAGCCCATCTGGAGCGGTCCCTGGAAGATCAGGTCCTGCTCGGCCAGGCCCCGGGCGGTCCAGTTCTCGAGGTTGCCGCACACGCTTGGTGCCTGCACCCACGCCACGTTCTGGTCCTGGAAATAGCCGAGGACCCGGTCGAGGTAGTCGGGACGTGGACGGTGGTCGATGTCGAGCTGGACGAACACCTCATAGTCGCGCCCGAGGGTCTGGACGTGGTCGAGCCACGCGTTGACATTCCCGGCCTTGGTCTTGGCCTGGAACGGCGGACCGGGCTGGTTCCACGCCTCGACCCCGTGGCGTGTGAAGTAATTGACGCCGTGCCTGTCGGCGAGCGCGCGGACCTCGTCCGATGCGCCCTCGTCGAGGATCCAGCTGTCGTGTGGATAGTCCACGTTCCCGAGCGCGACAAGCTGTCCCTCGATCACATCGAGCGACTCGCTCGACGGTACGCAGAGCGTGATCAGCGCGACTCGCATATCCGCGCGCGGCTCGATCTCGACGGGACGCTTCATCTTGCCCACGAACCGCCAGAACACCGTCGGCAGCAATGTCGTCTGGTAGAACAGCGCGGTCGTCTCGGCCCAGTAGAGCCATCCGGTGCTGCCATCGGTCTGGCGTAGCCACCACCCCCAGAACGCCAGGTTCACCGCGAGCCACAGCAGCGCCACCGCCCAGAAGCGCGCGCGGTCGACCGGAGACAGTGCACTGACCTTTGCGTGGCGGAAGCCGTCGACCGGGCCGCGCGCAGCCGGCGCGTTGCCTTGATGACATTCTCGGTTGGGTCGGGCGGCGGCCCGAAGCCGCCGTACCCCGCGCGGGCGTTTCCCGCCCGTTACTACTGATCTCATTTTTGGGTCCCTGCGTCGGCGGCGGTGTCCGGATGCCTCGGAAGTCCTCCGAGGTGCGGTTGGGCACCGGCCGCGTGTCATTGCACCCGCGACGTCGATTGGAGCAGCGAAGAATGAGAGCTTCCGAAGAGCTCGTCGAGGCATCGCGCCGGGCGCGCAGACGTAGACTCGTCGGGTCCCATGCTTTATGAGTCGGAGCGTCACGAGCCGCTTGCGGAGTCGGCGTGAAGTGAGTCCTGCGCACGTGAAGCGGTCGTGGCGATCTGTCGCGACGTGGAAGCGGCGTTTGCCGGTGACCGGCTGTGGCCGATGCACCCCGGCGACTGTGAGCCGGGGACGCCGGACGACGGCGTTGTGCGTGGACTGTATCTCGGCGCGGCCGGGGTGCTTCACGCGCTGTGTCGTCTGGCCGAGCAGGGTCTGTATGCGCCGAGGATCGACGGGGCGGCGATAGCCGGCCGCCTGTACGAGGAGAGCCTGGCGTCACCGGATGAGCAAGGGGCGGGCTCGTCGTTGATGGTTGGATCGAGCGGGATCCTGCTCGTCATGCACCGGCTCGCGCCGTCCGCCGCTACCACCGAGCTGCTCGCTGACGCGATCGCGGCGAACGTGCGTCACCGCTCGAACGATCTCCTGCTCGGTGCGCCGGGCACGATGCTCGCTGCCCGCGCGATGTACGGCCGCACGCGCGAGGATCGCTTTGCCCGACTGTGGCGTGAGAGCGCGCGCATCCTGCTGTCCCGCCAGGAGCCGGATGGCCTGTGGACGCAGGACGTCTACGGCACGTGTCTGCGGTATGTCGGAGCGGGCCACGGCTTCGCCGGCAACGTGCGAGCGCTGTTTGGCGCGCCCGAATGGCTGGATGCTCCCGCCGACGTCGAGGCGGGCGCGATGAGCACCGCCCGGGCCTTCGCGATCTCCGAGGGGGAGCTCGCGAGCTGGCCACCCCTCGACATCGGCTCCCGCACCGGAGAGCCGCCGCGGGTCCAGTGGTGCCACGGCGCGCCCGGGATGATCACGTCCCTGGCGCGGCTCGGTGCCCGCGACGACGCGCACGGCGCACTGCTGAACGCGGCGGGCGAGCTTGTCTGGAAGGCGGGCCCGATTTCGCGCAACGCCGGCCTGTGCCACGGCACGGCCGGCAACGGCTTTGCCTTCCTCGCCCTCTTCTCCCGGACCGGCGATGAGCTGTGGCTAGATCGAGCGCGCGCGTTCGCCATGCACGCGATCTCGCAGACTGCTCGCCTGCGGGCTCTCACCGGCCGTGGTCGCTACACGCTGTTCACCGGTGATCTGGGCGCTGCACTTCTCGCGACCGCGTGCCTGACCGGCGACCCGGCGTTTCCCGGTATCGACGACCTATAGCGCTTCGGACAGGCCGGCGAGGCGGCCCTTCAGGAACCGCTGCTCCGGTCCCGATTGGGTCAGCTCGAGGGCGCGAGCGTAGGCCGCGTGCGCCTCGGCGTCGCGCCCGAGGCGCCGCAGGAGGTCGGCGCGCGTCGAGTGGTAGTAGCGGTAGTCGTGAAGCTCTAAACGGTCGAGCAGCGCGAGCCCGGCTGCGGGGCCTTCAAGTTCGGCGACGGCGACCGCGCGGTTCATCGTCACGATCGGCGAGCCCGTGATGTGTTCGAGCCGCTGGTAGAGGAGCTCTATCTCCTCCCAGTCGCGCGGCCGGCGCAGATGAAGATCGGCGATAGCGGCCTGGATGACGTAAGGCCCGCTGCCGTGGAGCGCGAGTCCGCGCTCGAGCAGTCCCCGGCCTTCCTCGAGCTGATCCTGGTCCCACAGGGAGCGGTCCTGATCGTCGAGCAGGACGAGCTCGCCGTTCCGAAACCGTGCCGCGCTCCTGGCGTGACCCATCAACATGAGCGCGAGCAGCGCGTGCGCTTCGGCCTCGTCGGGCATGAGCTCGACCAGCGAGCGTCCGAGGCGAATCGCCTCCGCCGACAGGTCGATACGGCCCCCGCCCCACCCTTCGTTGAAGATCAGGTAGACCACTGCGAGAACCGCGTCGAGGCGCTCGGGCAGCATGTGGTCGGGTGGCACGGCAAACGGGATGCCCGCGTCGCGGATCTTGTGCTTGGCGCGCGTCAGGCGCTTGCTCATCGTCTCGAACGGGACGAGGAAGGCTCGCGCGATCTCTTCGGTCGAGAGGCCGCCGAGCGTGCGCAGGGTGAGTCCGACCTGCGCGTCGAGCCCGAGCGCCGGGTGGCAACAGGTGAAGATCAGCTCGAGCCGCTCGTCCGGGAAGATCGCCGTCTCGTCCATCGCCTCCTCCGATTCGTCTGGCAGCTCGCGCTGCAATTGCTCGGTCTTGAGCGCCAGCGTGCGCTCGCGCCGGATGCGATCGATCGCCCGGCGACGAGCGGCGGTGATCAGCCAACCCGTCGGGTTCGCCGGGGTCCCGTCGCGCGGCCAGCGTTCGGCAGCAATCGCGAACGCGTCCTGCACCGCGTCCTCGGCCAGCTGCATGTCGCCGAGCCAGCCAACCAGCGATGCCAGAACACGGGCCCACTCGTCGCGGAAGACCTGCTCAAGCACTTCTCAGGGGTTCCTCGCGTACCGGCCGCACCTCGATCGCGCTGGTCCCCTGCAGCTCCTGCAGTTCGCCGGCTACGGCCAGGGCGCCGTCGAGATTCTCCGCCTCGACGATGATGAAGCCGCCGAGAAAGTCCTTGCTGTCGACGAACGGTCCGTCGGTCAGCAGCGTTCTGCCCTGGCCGTGGCGCACGGTCGTTGCCGACTCCATGTCCTGGAGGCGCAACCAACCGGTCACGTTCGGGCGGGCCAGGATCTCGGCCACCCCGGCATCGATCCGGCGTTGCTGGGCCTCAGTTCTCTGTTCGCGAGCCTCGGTGTTGCTGTAGGCGAGCAGCGCGTATCTCAAGACGTCTCCTAACCACGTGATCCGGTCGTTTTGTTCATAGACGAATGGCGCCGGCGCGGACGGACACTCTTTCGCCGGCCTGTCCGTCTGGAACCTGTCCGTTCGTCACCTAGGCAGAACCGGCCGACGAGCCGGCCACGACCGAAGGAGGACAGATGACGGACACACTGGCAACTCCTCGCCGCCTCGGCTGGGTGGTCGGCCTGACATCCACCGCCTACTTCATGGTGGTGCTGGACTCGGTCGTGGTGATCACGGCGCTGCCGCGCATGCAACGCGATCTCCATGTCAGTCTCTTCTCCCTGCAGTGGACGCTGAACGCGTACGGCATCGAGTTCGCCGCCGGGATCATCACCGCCGCCGCGCTCGGTGACCGGTTCGGGCGGCGGAAGGTGTTCAGCATCGGGCTCGGCCTGTTCACGATCGCGTCTGTCGCGTGTGCTCTGGCGCCGAACCTATCCGACTTGATCGTTGCGCGGACCGTGCAGGGACTCGGCGGCGCGGTCGTGTTGCCGCTGAGCTTGACCATCCTGACCGCGGCCTTCCCGGTTCACCGTCGCGGGATGATCGTCGGGGTCTATGGCGGCCTGGCCGGTCTCGCGGTGGCTATGGGGCCAATCGTCGGGGGCGCCGTCACCCAGGGCATCGACTGGCACTGGATCTTCTGGATCAACGTTCCGATCGGCATCGTCGCCGTGCTCCTCGGGCTCCGGCTGCTGCCGGAGAGCCATGGCGCGCCCGAGCGCCTGGACCTGGCCGGAGTCGGGCTGGTCACCGCCGGCGTGGTCGCGCTGGTGTGGGCGCTCACCCGGGCCAACGACGTCGGCTGGGTGAGTGCCGAGACGGTCGGCACGCTGGCCATCGGGATCCTGCTGCTGGCGGCGTTTGTGTGGTGGGAGCGCCGCGTCGCCCAGCCGATGGTGCCACTCCGCCTGCTGGCCGTCCGGGACTTCGCGATCGGCAACGTGACGACGTTCCTGATGTCCGGGGCCATCTTCGCCGGTGGGCTCCTGGTCACGGAAGAGTTCCAGCTCGCGCGCCACTACTCGCCGGTGGGCGCCGGAGTGCGCCTGCTGCCGTTCTTCGCCACGCCGATGTTCGTCTCGCCTCTGGCCGGCGCCCTCTCGGATCGGATCGGCCGCCGGCCGATCATCGTGGCCGGGCTGAGCCTGCTCACCGCTGGCTTCGTCTGGGTCGCGTGGCGCGGCTCGCTGCACACGAGCTGGATCGAGCTCGTGGTCGCGCTCCTGATCGCCGGCGTCGGTATCTCGATGGCCCTCCCGACCGTGCCGACCGCCGTCTTGAGCGCCGTTGCGCCGCACGAGATGGGAAAGGCGTCCGGGATCAACTACATGGCGCAGCGGTTCGGCGCGGTGTTCGCGGTCGCGCTCGGCAGCGCCGTGTTCGCGACCTACGGCGGCCTCGGCAGCCCAGCCGTCGTGACGGCGGGATTCAAGCCGGGCCTGTGGGCCTGCTCCGTGCTTGCCGGCCTCGGCGTGCTCTCTGCCCTGGCCATGTCGCCACGGCCGAAGCGCGCGTCCGAGCTCGAGCCCGCGAGCGTGCCGATTGCGGCCTGATAGCTAAGCGCGCAGGTCCAGCCGCCAGTCGTTGCAGGTCATGAAGTGCCCCTTGGGGAACTCGAACTCGCACGCCTTAAGCAGCTCGAAGCCGAGCTTGCCGCAGATCGCGTTCGAGGCTGCGTTCTCGACGTTCGGGAACGCGTGCATGAAGCGGTGCTTGTCGTCGCGCCGCGCGAGCTCGATCGCCTGGGCGGTCGCCGCGACCGCGATGCCGCGGCCCTGGAACTCGGGCACGACCATCCACCCGACCTCGTAGACTTGCTGGTCGCGCCACTCCTTGGTCCAGTAGCCGACCGAGCCGACGCCGGCGCCGCCGTCCATCTCGACGATCTTGAACATGCGATCGCCGTGCTCGAGGCGTTCGTAACGCTCCTGGCGCTCGCGTAGCTTCTCCGGGGTCTCGGGACCGCCGAGGTGCTCGGTCATGCGCGGGTCGCCCATCAACCGTTCGAGCAGCGGCAGGTCGCCGCTGCCCCAGGGCTCCAGGATCACTCGCCCGCTCATCCCGCGCATGCCCGTCAGTAACTGCGGATCCGGCTCGGGCCGGGACCGTCCGGGCGAAGACGACGAGCGACGTCCTCGCGCAGGTCATGACCCAGGCCGGGCCGCTCGGACGGAATGATGAAGCCGTCTCGCCAGGCGAACGGCGGGTCGGTGAGCTCGTCATAGATGCCGTCGAAGCGCTCGATGCCTTCCATGATGAGGAAGTTCTGGCAGCTGAGCGAGAACTGGATCGACGCGGCGGCGATCATCGGGCCTCCGTACACGTGGGGCGATACCTGCACGTAGTGCGCCTCGGCCATGGCCGCGATCTTCCGCGCCTCGAGGATCCCCCCGACCATGCCGAGATCGAAATTGAAGATCGCCGCCGCCCGGTGCTCGAGGAGACGCGCGAACTCGTATTTGGAGGTGAGCCGTTCGCCGGTGGTGATCGGGATGCTGGTGGCGCGGGCGACCTGAGCCAGCGCGGCCATGTTCTCGGGCGGGACGGGCTCCTCGAACCACAGCGGGTCATAGCGCTCGATGCGTTTGGCGAAGCGGATCGCCGCGGCGGGCGTCATCTGCCCGTGCGTGCCGATCAGAATGTCGGCCGCGTCGCCGATCTCGTTCCGGATCGCGGCGATGACGGCTTCGGCCGTCGACAGGGCGCTCATCGTGAACTGAATCGGGACGGTCTGCCCCAGGGCCTGGTCATCGCTGATGTTGAGCGAGAACGGATCGAGCTTCACGGCGGTGAAGCCGAGGTCGACGTACTCACGCGCGCGCCGGGCGACGTGCTCGGGATCGAGCCACAGCTCTCGCAGGCTCCGGCCGAGATCGTCAGAAGCACCGCCCCCAGCAAACACGTATGTGTACGTCCGGATCGTGTCGCGCACGCGCCCGCCGAGCAGACGATGCACCGGTTGGCCCAGGTACTTCCCGACGATGTCCCAGCAGGCGAGGTCGAACGCGCTCAGGAGCGCGAGCTTGGTCTGGTCCGGAACGTGGCTGTAGCCGGCGCGCCCGTACACCCGGTCGAAGCGCTCCTCGGCATCGAACGGATCGTGACCGAGCAGCGCCTGCTCGAACAGATCCTCGATCATCGCCGCGATCACCGGCCACCGAAATCCCAGGGAGAGCAGCATCATCTCCCCGTAGCCGGAGACGCCCTCGTCGGTGTCCAGACGCACGAGCATCCAGTACGGCCCGCCGGGGTGGGGAGGGGGCACGGCGACCGGAAACGTCTCGACGGCGGTCAACTTCATGCGGAGTAGGATGCCGAGAATGGCGGTGAGGAGCCGGGTCGAGGCCAGAGCGACGCGCTCGGTCGCCCAGCTTGCCAACGTCGACCTGAACCTGCTGGTGATCCTGCGCGAGCTGCTTCGCGAGCGAAACGTGACCCGGGCGGCGGAACGGGTGGCGGTGACCCAGCCCGCCGCCAGCGCCGCGCTGGCGCGCCTGCGCCGGCACTTCGACGACCAGCTGCTGGTCCGCACCAAGGATGGATACGTCCTCTCGCCGCTGGCCGCGCAGCTGGCCGAGCACGTGGAGCTCGCGTGCGCGGTGGCGGAGCGCGTGTTCGCGGCCGGCGGTGAGTTCGAGCCGGCCACGGCGACCCAGGAGTTCACGCTGGTGATGGCCGACTACACGGTGGCGATCCTGGCCGAGCCGTTGTCCCAGCTGTTCGAGGCGGTCGCGCCTCAGGCCAAGCTGCACGTGCGAATCGCCCGTCAGGCGCTGACCCTCGAGGCGCCCGACGAGATCCGGCGCGTGGACGCGATCGTCGCTCCCCCGATGAGCTCGCTCATGCTTCCGCACGTGCGGGCGCTCGAGCTGTTCCGCGACCGGTGGGTCTGCATCGTCTCGAGCTCGAACGCCGAGCTCGACGGCGAGGAGCTGACGCTCGAGGACCTCGCGCGACTCGACTGGGTGGTCTCATACCTTCCCGATCGCGGGCGTCCGGTGACCGCGCCGCTGCCCCAGCAGCTCGCGCTGCTCGGCATCCACCCGCGGGTGGCGGTACGGGTCGACAGCTACCTCACGGTTCCGTACCTCGTCGCCGGGAGCGACCGGGTCGCCCTGGTTCAGGCCAGGCTTGCCGAGCGGCTCGCCGATCAACTGGACCTGCGTGTGTTCGAGTGCCCGCGCGAGACGACGGAGATCGTCGAGACGCTGTGGTGGTGCGAGGACCACGACGAGGACCCCGCGCACGCCTGGCTGCGCCAGACCCTGCAGCACGTCGCCAAGCGCATCTGATCCCGCCCACCGGCGGTGGCATAAACGGCATCTATGCCTCGAATCTAAATCTTCTATTTCGTGACATAGAGCACGATCAGTAGCCTCAGGATCGCGCCAGCCAGCGCCGGTGCCGCGCCTGCGGTGGCCCCGTACACAGATGCCGCCGCGCGCCGCCGCAACCGAAGATGGGAGGAGCCGGACGGTGTCACTGACAGCCAGCAGGACCGAGTCACTGGTCGTTCACGATCCTCGGGGGTACCCGCCCAAGGTCGAAGGCAAGGCGCTGGCACCCCGGCTGGATGCGCTCGACGGCAAGCGGGTGTTCCTGGTCGACTGTCTGTTCGACAACAGCGACGTGTTCATGGCGGAGTTGCGGGACTGGTTCGCCGAGCGCCTGCCCGCCGTGCAGATCGAGACGATCAAGCCCCGCGAGAGCTGGGTTGACGATCCCGACATGCGCGCCCGAGTCGCCGCGGAAGGGGATGCGGCGATCCTCGGGGTGGGTCTCTGAAGCACCTGTAGCCCGACGGTCGTCGGGCTGGCGCTGGGACTCGAGTCTCAGGGGATTCCCACGGTCGCGGTCCACACCTCACCGTTCGCGCGGCTGGCCCGGTCGGTCGCGCGCGTCGACGGGCGCCCGACTCTCCGCCAGGCGTTCGTTCCCCAGCCGGTCGTCGGGGTCACGGCGGACACGCTCCGCTCGTATGTGCAGGGCACGGATCCGACCACGGGCCAACCGTTCCTCCAAGAGCTGATCGAGGGTCTGACGGCGCCGCTCAGCGACGAGGACATGCGCGGGGTGAGCTTCGATCGCTCGATCCCGCGACTGCTCGACCCGGACACCGAGGAGAACCTCCAGCGGCTGTTCGTCGAGAACTGGTGGACGGACTTCCTGCCGATCGTCCTGCCGACCGAGGAGCGCGTCGAGGCGATGCTGGCCGGCACCAGCCACGCGCCGGACGAGGTGGTCGGCCGGCTCAGGCCGACCGCGTTCCGCGAGTTCTGCGAGTTCACGGTCGAGAAGGTCGCGGTCAACGCGGTCATGGCCGGTGCCCGGCCCGAGTACCTGCCGGTGATCCTGGCCATGGCGGCCAGCGGCGTCACCTTCCGTTCGAGCTCGACGACGTCCTTCGCGGGCGGCGCGATCGTCAACGGCCCGATTCGAGCCGAGCTGGACATGAACACCGGGATCGGCGCGATGGGCCCGTACGGCCACGCCAACACGACGATCGGCCGCGCGTGGGGACTGCTCTGCCAGAACCTCCAGGGCGGGTCAGTGCCGGGCGAGACCTACATGGGGTCGCAGGGCAATCCGCTGAGCATCTCGTTCACGTTCGCCGAGAACGAGGAGGCCAGTCCCTGGGAGCCGCTTCACGTCAGCCACGGCTTCGACCGCGGCGCCAGCACCGTGACCACGTTCATGGGCGGCTGGTACACGATCTTCGGCACCGGAGTGCGAGGCGGCTGGCAGGAGGACTTCCGCCGCGCGTTGTCGGCGTGCGAGCCGCTGCTGACGCCGATCGTGGTGCTCGATCCACTGGTCGCCAAGGCGTTCGTCCAGCGCGGCTTCGACTCCAAGCGCGATCTTCGCGCGCGCCTGGCCGAGCTGGCGACGATGACCGCGCGCGAGTACTGGGACAACCAGCACTCGCAGACGTTGCTGCGCCCGCTGGCCGAAGCCGGGGTCGAGCCCTACGCGTCGCGGCTGGCCGTCGCACCCGACGAGCAGATCCAGGTCTTCCTGCCCGAGAACATCGAGGTCGTGGTCGTGGGCGGCGAGACGCAGCCGACCTGGCGGATCGTCGCCGGCGAGCCGAACCGGCGGTCACTCACGACCGTGTCAGTCGACGAGTGGCGGTGACACGGCGCGACTAAATGACCTCGTCCATTCACACACGCAACAGGGGAAGCAAACGGGAGGTTGCAATGCGGCATAGGGTTCGGTCATCATCAACCCGCCGGACGCTGGGTGTGACTTTGGGGGCGGCGGTTCTGTCAGTGCTCTTATTGGCCGCGTGCGGGGCGAGTTCGTCTTCGGGTGGCAGCAGCAGCGGCAATACGTACAAGATCGCGTTCGTGACCGAGCTGACCGGTCCGTTCTCGGTTTCGCGCAAGCCGTTCAACGAGGGAGTGATCGCTTACTTCAAGACCAACCCAACCGTCAACGGCAAGAAGGTAAGCGTTCACCTCTACGACGACCAGAGCAATCCGGCATCGGCGCCGACCGTGTTCCGCCAGGCGGTGGGGTCGGACCCGGCGGCGATCATGGACTTCGCCCTCAGCACCTCGACAGCCGCCGCGGAGCCGATCCTGGCCGGAGCAGGCGTCCCCTGCCTGTGCATCGGCGCCGATGACACGTGGTACACGCCGAAGCCACACCCGTGGGTGTTCGAGGCCAACGCGACCACGCTCAACGACGCCCAGGCCTACGTGCTCGCCGCGCAGAAGTTGCTCGGCGGCAGCCTGCAGGGCAAGGCCATCGCGATCTCCGGCGATGACACCGCGTACGAGACGATCATCCGAAAGTTCATCACTTCTTTCGCGCCGAAGTACGGCTTCCACATCGTCTCCACCCAGATAGGACCGACGACCGCGCCGTCCTGGGCGAGCGAGGCGGCCAAGATCGTCGCCGCCAAGCCCGACGCGATCATCAACCTCACCAGCGTGACCGGGCAGATCGTGCAGCTCAAGGCGCTCGAGGCCGCCGGCCTGAGCAAGGTCCCGATCATCGCGTTCCCGGGCCTGCAGTACTCGGACCTCACCTCGTTGAAGTTCTCCAACGTGTACGTGATGACCAACTGGCCGTACGGAACCCCCAAGAGCAGCCCGGTGTACCAGGCGGCGGCCAAGTACGGGTACCTGGCCGACGAGAAGTCCTTCGAGTTCGCGTTCGGGTGGGCGCAGTCGGCCGTGCTCCGCGCCGCGCTCGCCAAGTGCGGGTCCTCGTGTTCGGGCTCGGATCTCGAGAAAGCGTTCTCGAGC
>DATFDC010000449.1:0-2790 GCA_035252415.1 Solirubrobacteraceae bacterium | reverse complement strand
GCAGCGACCGGGCGGCTTCGCGGTAGGACAGACCGACCAGGTCGACGGCGATCACCGCGTCGCGGTACTGAGGCGGCGCGCCGGCGATCGCCTCCATGATCTCGCGCCCGTTGACCGCGTCGCGGTCGTCGTGCCCCAGGAGGTCGGTCTCGAGCAACTGGCGTTCGCGCGGACGCCCGGCGGTCTTGCGGTACCGGCTGGCGTAGGTGTTGCGCAGCGCCCGCAGCAGATAGCCGATCTCGTCGCGATTGCGCAACAACCGGGGCCGCTTCAGGACGTTGAGGAAGGTCTCCTGGACGAGGTCCTCGGCGTCGTCGCGGGATCCGCACAGGGCCCAGGCGGCGCGAAACAGCTGATCGATGTGGCGCCCGAGGGAGTCGGGGTCGAGCAGGTGGGGCCGCTCGTCCTCGGCGGCGGGTCGCTCTGCGGCGGAAGGGTGCTCCACGGCCGCGGGGTGGTCCACGGCCGCGGGCCGGTCGATGCAGGGTGATGCGCAGGCGCTCATGGCAGGTGCACCTCGCGCACCTCGGCGGCGACGGTCCGCCGCGCCACGTAGTCGGGCAGCAGCGCGAGCGCCGCCGACTGGTCGGTCGCGTCCACCGTCCACCACACGCAGTGCCCGCCGTGGGCGCACGAGCCGAGCGGCGTGCCGTGGCGCAGCGGGCTCGCGAAGCCCCGCCAGGCGGCAACCGACACGGCGCACTCGTCGGGCTTGTGCGTGTGGGTGAGGACGAACTTCGGCATGCCGCCAGCTTGCCGTACCCGGTGCAAATGCGGTATCGGGGAATTCCCTGAACCTACCCCGGATCTTTGCCGGGGCGAGCCCCTCAGGGCCGGCGCTCAGCTGTCGTCGCCGGTCGCAGAAGCCCGGCGGTTGATCACCAGGTCGAAGGCGTCGGCCACGTGCCACTCGTGCGAGAGCATCACGGCTCGGCCCCGCTCGTCGAAGTCCACCTGGTCGATGTGCAGTAGCGGGGTGCCGCGTTTGACCATCAGCAGCCTGGCCAGCTTGGCGTTGGCGAGCGTCGGGATCAGCTGCGCGGTCGCGCTGGCCACGGGGTGTCCGGCGCGGGCCAGCATCACGTACAGCGAGCTGTCGAGCGCCTGCTCGGAGTACTCGCCGAGCAGCCCCGCCGGGATGCGGTCGCGCGAGTAGATCACCGGGCGCCGACCGGCGAAGCGGACGCGCTCGACGTCGATCACCGACTCGGCATCGGCCAGACCGAGCAGATCGCGCTCATCGTCGGCCGGCTCCCGCACGGCCTGGCTGACCACCCGCTCGGCCGGCTTGTGGCCCGAGGCCCGGATCATCGCCGTGTAGCTCACGGTCGTCTCCAACGGGTGGCGCGTGCGCGGCGTCGAGGTGACGTACGTGCCCGACCCGTGCCGCCTGACCAGGTAGCCGGCGTCCATCAGGCTGCCGACGGCCTCGCGGATCGTCGAGCGGCTGACCTCGAAGCGCTCGGCCAGATCGTTCTCGTTGGCCAGCTTGGCCCCCGGCTCGAGCTTGCCGGACGTGAGGTCCCCGAGCAGGCTCTCGCGAACCTGCTCGACCAACGACGGGCGCTTGCGTGGACTCATACCGCCCTCAATCTTCACAGACCGGCCAGCGGCGATCACGACAGCGCCCGCTCGAGCCCGTCGAACAGGCGGCGGTAGGCGCGGTAAGCCTCCTCGTAGATCTCGGCCGTATCCGCCCGCGGCCACACCGGCTGATCGGTCAGCTTCACGACGCGCGCCGCGGCCTCGTTCAGGTCGGCGAAGAAGCCCGCGGCGACGCCGGCCAGCATCGCCGCGCCGGCGCTGGTGGCGTGGTCGCCCCGGACGGCGCGCACCGGATGACCGGTCACGTCGGCTTTGATCTGGAGCCACAGCGGCGAGCGCGCGCCACCGCCCACGACGCGCAGCTCCTCCCCGCCCAAGCCCATGGCCTCGAAGCGATCGACGATGTCGCGCAGCGCGAACGCGCAGCCTTCGAGAATCGCCCGGGCCAGGTGGGTCCGATCGTGGTGGAGCCCGAGGCCCGCGAACGATCCGCGCATCCGGTCGTTCCAGCGCGGCGCCCAGGCGCCGGACAGCGTCGGCAGGAACAGCGCTCCCTCACTTCCGGCGGGTGCCAGCGCGGCCTGGACGAACACCTCGCTCTGAGGCATGGACTGGGCGCCCGCCCACCAGTTCGTGCTCCCGCCCGAAACGAAGCCGGGGTTCTCGATCAGGAGCATGCCCGCCACGGCGTGGGCATGCGTCTCGACCAGCCGCTCCTCGTCGAGCACGAGCTCGGTCGAGGGCACCGCCACCGGCTCGGCCGTGCCGGTCACGTCGACCATCACCCCCGGGGACACCGCGCCGGCGCCGAGCGCCGCGCCGTGCTCGTCTCCGGTGCCGACCGCGACCTGACAGCGCGTCGTGAGCCCGAGCGCCTCCGCCGCCTCGGGTCGGAGCGACCCGATCACCTCGTCCGCCCGCCGGATCGGCGGCAGCTTTCCGGGGTCCAGACCGGCCTGGTCGACCAGCTCGGGGTCCCAGGCGCCGGTGCGCAGGTCGTAGAGAAGCGTCGAGGAGGCGTTGGCCGGATCTTGCACGACCTCGCCGGTCAGCCAGCCGTTCAGATGGCCGCCGACCGGGGCCAGCCAGCGGGCCGCCCGGTAGTGTTCCGGCTCGGAGTCGCGCAGCCACATGGCCTTAGGCCCGGTGTGGGAGGCATCCAGATTGAGCCCGGTGCGGTCGATCAGCTCGGCCTCGCCGACCGCCTCACCCAGCCGCGCGGACTGCTCGGTGGCGCGCCGGTCG
>DATFDC010000448.1:0-13001 GCA_035252415.1 Solirubrobacteraceae bacterium | reverse complement strand
GACCAGCGCCCACGCGGCGATTCTGCACTAGCCGCCGGATTCGGCGCACGCGCTGGCTCCGCGCCGGCCGGGGGTTTCTCGCAAGCGGCTGGAAGGTTCGGGCGAGTAGACGCGTCAGGCGTACGTATGCGGTCACGCCGGCCGGTGCTTACGGAGCTCGCAGCGCGCGCTGATGCGGTCTTTATCGCCCCCCGTATATAAGGAAGCAGGCCAGATTTCTGCCGGTGTATGGCCTGGACACCGGGGCGCAGGCGTGGGAGCGCAATTGTGCGCGTCGACCTCTTGTGCGGCTGGCCGACTCAATTTAGACTTATGAAGCGTAAGCAGGTCTCAAAAGTGAAGGGCCCCGGCCCCTTACAGCCCCCGGACCCTAGTGGTGGTCAACTATGAAGACTTCGATGAGCAGATTCCAAATCCATGACGACCTGACCGCCCCCGAGGGCTCGGTTCCGGTGCTGCGAGGCGCGCTCGCGACCGGCGGTCAGCTGCCGAACTTCCTGGGCGTGCTGGCGGGCTCGCCGGCGGCGCTGCGAGCGTACGCGCGGTTCCGCTCTGAGCTGCGCCACGGGAAGCTGACGCTGGCCACGCTCGAGCGGATCGCGCTCGGGGTGGCGGACCACTACGGCTCGGAGCCGGGCATCGCGATGCACTCGCGCACGGCCCGGGCGGCCGGGCTGGGGTTCGACGAAGTGGCGGCGGCCCGGCAGTTCAACTCCAAGGACCCGCGTGAGGCGGCGCTGCTGCAGTACCTCAAGGCGCTGCTCGACGAGCGCGGCCGTGCGCCGATGCACCTCCACGAGGAGGCGCGCGAGGCGGGCTGGGACGACGAGCAGATCCTGGAGGCGATCGCCTGCGTTGCCCTGGAGGGCTTCACGGCGATGGTCAACGTCGGCGGCGAGGTGCCGGTAGACGGCTCCAGTGAGGCATCGCGCGCGCTTCAAGCGGCGTAAGCTTCCGTCCGGCGATGGGAGCGCCTGACGACACGGCGAAGGCTGATCGCGACCAATCGCGCCCCAGCGGCTGCTGTCCCCTATACCACGAGGCCGTGGAGCTGGTCGGGCGGCGCTGGACCGGGGCGATCCTGCGGGTCCTGATGGACGGCGCTCTGCGCTTCTCGGAGATCGCCCAGGCCGTGCCCGAGCTCTCCGATCGGCTGCTTTCGGAGCGGATGAAGGAGCTCGAGCGGCGCGGGATGGTCCAGCGGCGGGTCATCTCAGGCCCGCCGTTGCGGGTCGAGTACTCGCTCTCCGAGATGGGCCACGCGCTGGAGCCGGCGCTGTCGGAACTCGAGCGCTGGGCCAACCGCTGGCTCAGCGATCGCCGCGCAGCCAGGCTCTGATCCCTAGCGCAGGGTCGCGTGGCGGGTCGCGCCACCGTCGACCCAGGACAACCGCGCGCCGTGCAGCCGCAGCGAGGCGGGCACGATGTTCGGACCCGAGTCGAGCACGCGATCGCCGCCGGCGCCTGCCGTGTGCACCTCGATCGCGCTTCGATGCCCAACGATCGAATGCTCGGAGCCGATCCAGGCCACGGCGCCGTTCGCCAACACCGCCACCGAACCGATCGACTCGAAGGCCTCGGCGCCGACCGCGCGCGTGGCCCCGAGCTCCTTCACGATGGTGCCGTCGGTGAGCCGGCGGACCACGACCGAGGCGCTCACCGTGTCGACCCCGAAGCTCTGGAGCCCATAGGCGGCGAGATCGCCGGCCACCGCCACCGGCCCGACCCGAGCCTCGGCGAGCGCGCGCGACGCGTGTCCCAGGCGGAAGTGGCGACCCCGCGCCACCGAGCACCCGTAGACGATCTGGTGAAGCGCGTAGACGCGCACCCGCCGGTTGGCGGCGAGGGTCCTGGCGCCGGCCGGCCCGCAACGGGTGACGACCGCGGTCGATCCGGCGGACTCCGCCACAGACGCCGCCGCGGACTCCCCCACCGACGAGCCGCACGCGGCGAGTACCACGAGGGCCACGATCCAAGGGCGCGCGCGCACGATGCCGAGAATAGTGCCGCCGCAAGGCAACGCCCGGCGAGCAAGTAACGTTCGGCGGGTCATGGCAGCGACCGCAACACCGCTCACCGCCCAGGACGTGATGGCGCTCGTTCAGGAGCGGGACATCAGGTTCATCCGCCTGTGGTTCACCGACATCCTGGGCCACCTCAAGGCGTTCTCGATCAACGCCACCGAGTTGACCGACGCGTTCGAGGGCGGCATGGGGTTCGACGGCTCCTCGATCACGGGCTTCAACCCGATCGAGGAGTCGGACATGATCGCGATGCCCGACCCGAGCACGTTTCGCGTCCTCCCCTGGCGGCCCGAGGAGCAGGGGGTGGGCCGGATGTTCTGCGACATCCTCACTCCCGAGCGAACGCCGTACGAGGGCGACCCCCGGCACGTCCTGCGCCGGGCGCTCGAGCGCGCCAAGGCGATGGGCTTCGACCACTACTACGTGGGGCCCGAGCTCGAGTACTTCTACTTCCGCTCCTCGACGGCGACCGAGGTGCTCGACGAGGGCGGCTACTTCGATCTGACCACGCTCGACGCGGGCTCGGATCTCCGGCGCGAGACGGTCCTCGCCCTCGAGCAGCTCGGCATCCACACCGAGTACGCCCATCACGAGGTGGGGCCGAGCCAGCACGAGATCGACATGCGCTACGCCGACGCGCTGAAGGCGGCCGACGACTGCATGACCTACCGGATCACGGTCAAGGAATACGCGATGAAGTACGGCCTGCACGCCACGTTCATGCCCAAGCCGCTGTTCGGCAAGAACGGCTCTGGCATGCACACCCACCAGTCGCTGTTCCGCGGCGAGCAGAACGCGTTCTTCGATCCCGACGACCCGTACTACCTCTCCGACGTCGGCAAGGCGTTCATCGCGGGCCAGCTCCGCCACGCCCGGGAGATGTGCTCGATCTTCGCCCAGTGGGTCAACTCCTACAAGCGCCTGGTCCCCGGCTACGAGGCGCCCGTGTACCTGGCCTGGTCGCGCCGCAACCGCTCGGCGCTCGTGCGCATCCCGATGTATCACCCGGGCAAGGAGCGGGCCACGCGGATGGAGCTGCGCTGCCCCGACCCGGCGTGCAACCCGTACCTGACCTTCGCGGTGCTGCTCCAGGCAGGCCTGGAGGGCATCGAGCACCGCTACGAGCTGCCCGACCCGATGGAGACCAACCTGTACCACCTCTCCTCGGAGGAGCGGCGCCGGCTCGGCATCGAGCAGCTGCCGGCCACGCTGGGTGAGGCGATCGAGCTGACCGCGGAGTCAGAGCTCGTCCTGCGCGTGCTCGGCGAGCACATGTTCAACCGCTACATCGAGATCAAGCGCCAGGAGTGGGACGACTATCGGGTGCAGGTCACGCCCTGGGAGCTCGAGCGCTACCTGCCGGTGCTGTAGGCGTCCACGGCGTCGTGCACCTGCGTGCGTAGCGGCGCGGCGGGCCGCGCAGTGTGCCGGGCCGATCCGAGGTGCAGCACCGCGGGCCGGAGCCCGAGGGCCAGCACCAGCAGGACGAACAGGATCGACAGGATCACCCGTGGACGGGGCATGTCAACTTTCTCCCCGATGTACGGGGTGGCTAACCGGGGCTACCCGCTCAGCGGGGCGCGGCCCAGCGCGGCGCCGGCACGCCCATGGCTCGATTGAGCAGCCACCCGGCGATCGTCAGCAGCGCCACCCCGACCAGCACGTCGAGCATCTGGCGGGGCGTGTGGAGCAGGCCCGAGGCGACGATGATCGTGGTCGCGCCGGCGGGCGGATGGGCGGCGCGGACCAGGCGGAGCACGCCGCCGGTGAGGGCCACGGCGAGCGCCATCGCGCAGACCCGCCCGAAGCTCAGCCCGGAGACGTACAGGCTGGGTGCGTTCAACAGCCCGAAGATCGCGAGCGCCAGCGCGCCGGCGAGGATCCCGACGGTATGTCCGACGATCGTGTTGCGCGGCGTGCCCACCTCGGCCATCGGCGTCTCAAAGATGATGAACGCGGTGGCCCCGAGACTCGGAAACACGAGCGGTTCCTTGACCACATACGCCCACACGCCGCTGAGCAGGATCGCCAGCAGCGAGCCGATGAACGTGTATACGGCATTCCCCCGGTTGCGCCATCGGCGGTACAGCCAGCGCTTGAGCCCGTAGGAGCCGGGGACGCCGACCAGCGAGCCCCGGCGCTGGAAGATCCGCACGCCGGAATCGGCGAACTCGGCGATGTGGTCGATCTCGTCGCCAGGGTCGAACAGAACGCTCATGGCCGCGGAAGCCTACGGGTCGCGGCACCCGGACGCCCCCAGCTGTCAGAGTTGTGACGATTCAGAGGCGCCGGTATCTCGCCTCGAACATCGAGTAGGCGGCGAACACGATCAGGCCGGCCGCGACCAGGCCGAGCAGCCAGGGGCCGAACGGCTGGTGGTGGACGCGGGCCAGCGCACCGTCCAGACCGGTCGTCTCGCGCGGGTTGTAGTCGAGCGCGGTCTCGAGCACGAAGTAGCCGATCAGCCCGAACACCAGCGCGCGGGCGACCAGCCCGACCCGTCCGAGCGTCATGAACGCCCGCCGTTCGATCGGAGTCATCTCGCCCAGCTTCGCGTCCTCGGCAAAGCCGCCGCGGAAGGCGTCATAGATCTGAAACAGGCTGATCGCGATCAGCACGCCGCCGGCCACGGCCACGATGACCGCTCCGCCCGGCCAGCCGAGCACTCCGGCGGCCGTCTTGGACGGCTCTTTCGAGCCGTTGCTGGAGTCACCGAACAGGATCCGGACGGCGACGGCGAAGAAGCCCAGGTAAACGACGCCGCCGGCTACGTTGCCGATCCGATCGATCGCACCGGAGTCTCCGCCGCCTTCGGGGCCTCGCCCGAACAAACCCTGGCCGATCTTCCACACCGCGTAGGCGAGCAACCCGACCGCGGCCACCGCCACCGCCACCCGCCCGAGCGGGGCGCCGGCGATCAGGGCCAGCGCGCCCTGCTGGTTGGGCGCAGCCGGGGCGGCTCCGGCCCCGACGGCCAAGGCCAGCGCGATCGCGCCGACCACTCCGTAGGTGATCGACCTCGCGACGAACCCGGCGCGCACCGCCCAGCGGAACGGCTCCGAGCGCCCCAGGGACATCGCCTCTCGCTCGGCTACGGTCACAACGCAGCGGCCAGCTCGTCGGGAGTGGTGACGGGCGCCTGGCAGACGAAGTGCTCGCATACGTAGGCCGCGGCGTGGCCGTCGACCGGCTCGCGACCTTCGAGCAGCGGAACGCCACCGCCCCGACCGGTGGCCAGCACCAGGTGCGGGCGATAGGCGCTCCGGACGACCCGCAACAGCTCATCGGCCTCGGGCGATGGACCGACGATTGCCACCTCCTTGACCGGGGCCAGGTAGAAGTCGGCGGCCTGGAGGAGATGGCCGAACGCCTGGGGGTGACGGGCGGCGAGCGGGAACAGCAGCCGCAGCACGCCGAGCGCGTGGCGCTCGTACTTCCCCTCGCCGGACAGGAGCGCCAGTCTGAGGAGCCCGAACGCGGCGGCCGAATTGCCGGACGGGATCGGCGAATCCTCGAGGTCCTTGCGCCGCGCGGCCAGCGGCTCATGGTCGTCGGCGGTGGTGTAGAAGCCCCCGCGCTCGGAGTCCGAGAAGCGCTCGATCATGGCGTCGGCCAGCGTGCACGCCTCGGCATACCAGCGGGCGTCGCCGCTCGCCTCGTACAGCTCGATGAACGCCTCGAGCAGGAACGAGTGATCCTCCAAATACGCGGCGATCCGGCCGCGGCCATCCTTCCAGCTGCGCAGCAGCCGGCCGTCGGCGTCTCGCAGATCGCTCAGCACGAACGTCGCGCAGTCGACCGCTGCCTGCACGTAGTCCGAGCGATCGAGCACGGCGCCGGCCTCGGCCAGCGCGGTGATCATCAGCGCGTTCCAGGCGGTCAGGCGCTTGTCGTCGAGCCCGGGCCGGACTCGGCCCGAGCGCACCTCGAGCAGCCGGCGGCGAATCTCCTCCAACGTCTCGGGCGCCGGCTCGGGACCGCGCCCTTCGAGGATCAGGCCGTGCTCGAACCGCGCCGGGCGGAAGTAGTCGAGTGCGGCCGACCCCAGCTCAGAGCCGAGGACCGAGCGGAGCTCGGACTCGCTCCACACGTAGAACTTCCCCTCGACGCCTTCGGAGTCGGCGTCGAGCGCCGAGCAGAAGCCGCCCTCGGGACCGCGCATCTCGCGCAGTGCCCAGTCGAGGGTCTCGCAGCACACCCGCCGGAAGCGCTCGACGGCCGAGACCTCCCAGCCGTGCAGATACGCGCGGGCGAGCAGCGCGTTGTCGTAGAGCATCTTCTCGAAGTGCGGCACGGTCCAGGTGGCGTCGACCGAGTAGCGGGCAAAGCCGCCTCCGACCTGGTCGTAGATCCCGCCGCGGGCCATCGCCTCGAGCGTGCCGAGCGACATCTCGCGTTCGCCGCGGGCGAGCAGCAGCTCGATCACCGAGGCCGGGGGGAACTTGGGCGCCCGGCCGAACCCACCGTTCTCCCGGTCATACGTGCTCCACAGCGAGACCAGCGCGTTGCGCAGCTCCTCGTCGCGGATCGGCGTGACCGAGGGCTCGAGCTGCCGGGTGGCGCTCAACGCCTCGACCATCCGGTTGCCCTGGGCGAGGATCTCCTCGCGGCGATTGGCCCAGGCGTCGGCCACGGCGTCGAGCACCATCCGCCAGCTCGGCAGCCCGTGGCGCGACTCGGGCGGGAAATACGTCCCGGCGTAGAACGGGACGCCCTCCGGGGTGAGGAACGCATTGAGTGGCCAGCCGCCCTGCCCGGTCATCGCCTGGCAGGCCTCCATGCAGATCGCGTCGATGTCCGGGCGCTCCTCGCGGTCGACCTTCACGCATACGAACCGGTCGTTCATGACCGAGGCGATGTCCGGATCCTCGAAGGACTCGTGGGCCATCACATGGCACCAGTGGCAGGCCGAGTAGCCGATCGAGACCAGCAGCGGACGGTCCTCCGCGCGCGCCCGCGCCCTCGCCTCCTCCCCCCACGGATACCAGTCCACTGGGTTGTCCTTGTGCTGCAGCAGGTACGGCGAGCTCTCGCCCCCGAGGCGGTTCGGCACGGCCTCAGGCTACCCCGCGGGCGCCAACGGGAATACGCTAGGTGCGAGCCCCCACGAGGAGGAACCCAGTTGCCAACACACCGCGAAGCGATAACGGCGCCCGGCGCTCCCGAGGCGGTGGGGCCCTACGTGCACGCCGTCAGAAGCAACGGTCTCTTGTTCTGCTCCGGCCAGATCCCGCTCGATCCGAAGACCGGAGAGATCGTCGGGACCACCGCGGCCGATCAGGCCGGCCGCTGTCTGGAGAACCTGGCCGCGGTGTGCGCGGCGGCAGGGGCCACGCTCGGCGACGCCGTGCGGCTCACGGTGTACCTGACCGACATGGGCTCGTTCGCGGGCGTAAACGAGGTCTACGAGTCGTTCTTCGAGTCCGATCCGCCGGCCCGGGTGGCCATCGCCGTGGCCGGCCTGCCGCGCGGGGCGCTGGTGGAGATCGACGCGGTGGTGGCGCTCCCTGCTTGACGTAGCGTCTCTGGACGTTGGGCGCGCGGCCCGGGCCGGGGCCGGGATCGTGCGCGAGACGCCGGTGCTGAGCTCCCGCACGCTTTCCGAGCGTGTCGGCGCCACCGTGGTGCTCAAGGCCGAGAACCTGCAGCGAACCGGCTCGTTCAAGCTCCGGGGAGCGGTGTCGAAGCTGGCCGCGCTCGGCGATGAGTGCGCCGGCGGCGTGGTCACCGGCAGCGCGGGCAACCACGCCCAGGCCGTGGCCTACGCTGCACGGGCACGGGGTTTGCCGTGCCACGTGTTCATGCCCGAGCCGGCGCCGATCGCCAAGGTCGAGGCCGCGCGCGAGCTCGGGGCGGAGATTCAGATGGTCGGCGCCACCGTCGACGACGCGCTCCTGGCCGCGCGGGAGTTTGCCGCCCGCGACGAGAGCGTGGCCTTCGTCCATCCGTTCGAGGACCCGCTCGTGATCGCCGGGCAGGGCACGATCGGGCTCGAGCTGCTTGCCCAGGTGCCGGACCTGGCCCGGGTGATCGTCCCGGTCGGGGGCGGCGGACTGGTCAGCGGGGTGGCGATCGCGCTGAAGTCCGAGCGGCCGTCGATCCAGGTGATCGGGGTCCAGGCCGCGAGCTGCGCGCCCGTGCGGGGATCGCTCGAGCAGGGCAAGCCGGTCGCCGTGGAGTCCGCGCTGACGATCGCCGACGGGATCGCGGTCAAGCGTCCCGGCGAGCTCACGCTCTCGCTGATCGAGCGCTGGGTCGACGACGTGGTGGCGGTCGAGGAGGACGAGGTGGCCGAGGCGATGGTGTTCCTGCTCGAACGCGCGAAGCTCGTGGTCGAGGGCGCGGGCGCGGTCGGCGCTGCGGCGCTGCTATCGGGTCGGACCGCCGCGGCCCGGGACGGCATCACGGTGGTCCTGCTCTCGGGCGGCAACGTGGATGCCGGGCTGCTCGCCGAGGTGGCGCGCCGGCACGAGAGCCAGGCCGGCCGGCGGTTGGTGCTGCTGGCCTCGCTGCCGGACCGTCCGGGCTCGCTGGCGCGGCTGCTCGCGCTGGTCGGAGAGCTGCGGGCCAACCTGCTCGACGTGGAGCACATCCGCGAGGGATTCGACCTGCACGTGCGCGAGACCGCCGTGCAGCTCGTGCTCGAGACGCGCGGGGAGACGCACGCCCGCCGGGTCACCGAATCGGTGCGACAGGCGGGCTACGCCGAGCCGCGCGCAGTGCGGTAGAGCACGGGCATCGCCGCCTCCTCGACCAGGGCGCCGACGATGCGGCTGCGCTCATCCGCCTCGGGGTGCCACTGCACGCCGAGCACGAACCGGCGGTCGGGGACCTCGAGCGCCTCGGGCAGGTCGTCGAGCAGCGAGACCCCGGTGACCTCGAGGCCTTCGCCGACCGTGCCCACTCCCTGGTGATGGTGCGACTTCGTGCCGTGCACCTCCTCGCCGGCGGCGCGCGCGGCGAGCGAGCCGGGGGTGAGGCGGACATCGTGGTCGGAGTCATCGAAGCTGCCGGGCGTGCGGCGATGCTCCTCGTGCCCGAGCTCATCGGGCAGGTGCTGGATGAGCGTGCCGCCAAAGGCCACGTTGATCAGCTGCATGCCGCGGCAGATGCCGAGCACGGGCATGTCGCGCTCGATCGCGCGGCGGGCCAGGGCGAGCTCTGAGCGGTCTCGGTCGGGCAGCGTGATGCCGGTCTCCGGATGACGGTCGGCGCCGTAGTAAGCGGGGTCGATGTCGTTTCCACCGGCCAGGATCAGCCCGTCGAGCAGGTCGAGTATCTGGTCGGGCTCCTGTTCGAACTCGCCGTCGGGCGGGATCATCACCGCGAGCCCGCCGGCGCGCTGGATCGCCTCGATGTAGGTGGTGGCCAGGAGCACGGCGTCGCGCTGCTCCCACACGCCCCAGTTCGCGCGGGTCACCGCTGTGCAGATGCCGATCACCGGTCTTGGCTGATCCACTGCCTCCTGAGGCTAGCCCGTTTGATCTTGCCCGAAGCCGTCTTGGGCAGCTCGTCGATGAACTCGACGATGCGCGGATACTTGTACGGCGCAGTCTGGGCCTTGACGTGTTCCTGGAGCTCGGCGGCCAGCGGGTCGCCCGCGGCGAAGCCGTCGCGCAGGACGACGATCGCCCGCACGACGGCGCCGCGCTCCTCGTCGGGAGCGGCGACCACCGCGGCCTCGGCCACCGCCGCATGGGAGACCAGTGCCGCCTCGACCTCGAACGGTCCGATCCGGTACCCGGCCGAGATGATCACGTCGTCGGTCCGTCCCTCGAAGTACAGGTAGCCCTCCTCGTCCTGGCGGACTCGATCTCCGGTTCGCCACTCCCGATCGGCCGGCGCCGGCGTGCCGTCGAGATAGCCGACGAAGAACGTGGGATCGGTTCTCGGGTCCGCGAGAACCAGCTCGCCGTCCTGCACGCTGAGCTCGACGCCGGGCAGCGGACGGCCCATCGAACCGGGCCGGACCGGCTCGCCCAGGGGGTTCCCGGTCAGCTGCCCAGTCTCGGTCTGGCCGTAGCCGTCGCGGATCTCGATGCCGGTCGCCTCGCGGAAGGCGCGGATCACCTCGGGGTTCAGCGCCTCGCCGGCGGCGACCAGCGAGCGCAGGTCCGGGAACGGCCTCAGCGACACCCGCTTGGCGATCACCCGGTACTCGGTAGGGGCCATGCACAGCACGTTGACGCGCTCGGTGGCGAGCAACTCGAGGCGCTGGGCCGGGTCGAAGCGGTGATCGTGCACGAGCGCGGCGGCCCCACGCAGCCAGGGCGCGATGAACGTGTTGCGGGCCGACTTCGACCAGCCGGTGGCCGCCGTGCACCAGACGAGATCCCCGGGGCGGGCATCCAGCCAGTGCTCGGCCTGGAGGCGCTGGCCGGGCAGGTAGCGCTGGCCGTGCACGACGCCGGTCGGCTCGCCGGTGGTACCGCTGGTGAACGTGACCAGGCAGGGATCGCCGGGTTCCAGCTCGGCGGGTGGTGCCGGCTCGGCGTCCGTGAACAGCTTCTCGTCAGGGATCGTGATGACCGGGCAGGCCGGGTTGGCGCTCGAGAGCTCGGCCAGGTTGCGCTCGTCGGCCAGGATCAGCTTGGGCTGGGCGGCGTTGATGCGCACGGCCAGGTCGTGGGCGCGCAGCTGCTCGTTGCAGGGCAGGACGACCGCGCCGAGCCGGAAGCAGGCGACCATGCTCAGGACCCACTCCGGCCGGTTGCCGATCAGCGTCATCACCACGTCCCCGCGGCCGATCGCGTGGTCCCGGCTCAGGGCGCCGGCCAGCCGGGCGCTGCGCTCGGAGACCTCGCCGAAGCTCCACTCCCGCCGGCTGCCGTCATGCGCGACCTCGACCAGGGCCAGCCGGTCCGGCGGGGCGTGATCGACCACGTCGCGGGCAAAGTTCATCGAGGCGGCCAGTGTGCCAGGATCGGCCGCCGCCACGTTCTGGTCACTTGACTAAGAAAGCTCTTAGTCAAACATTTGTCCACTTTCGTGATCTTTGCTGAAGGATGCGTAACAATGCGCCCTCGGCCGCCGGCGCAAGGGGGCCTAGACCGACTACATGCGGGTTCGGCTCCGTTCGGAGCTCGCCGGCCAAAACCGGCGATCGGTCTGGTTGCGGCCGGCGGCGATTTTTTTTAAGAGCTTGGAAATCGCCTGGTGGTAGGCTCGCTCTCGAATGGGGCTGATGACCGGTACCGGGCCGCTGGCGAAGAATCCGGCGGGGGCGTTCAACTTCGATCCGCCGGAGCCGGGTCAGGCGCTCTACATGGAGCCGTGCGAGAAGTGGGTCCGGGTCGTGCTCGAGGGCGAGACGATCGCCGACAGCCGGCGCACGCTGATGGTCTCGGAGTCCGGGCACCAGCCGGTCTATTACTTCCCGCTCGAGGACGTCCGCTCGGATCTGTTCGAGCCCTCCGATCGGCACACCCGCTGCCCCAAGAAGGGTGAGGCCTCATACCACTCGATCCGGGTGGGCGAGCGCTTCGAGAAGGCGATCGCCTGGTACTACCCGGAGCCGCTCGAGCGCGCCGAGCCGATCAAGGACCGGATCGCGTTCTACTTCGACCGGATGGACCACTGGTACGAGGAGGACGAGGAGATCTTCGTCCATCCCCGCGATCCGTACCACCGGGTCGACGTGATTCCCACCTCGCGCCACATCCGGATCTCCCTCGACGGCGAGTTGCTGGCCGAGTCCAGCCAGGCGATGGCGCTGTTCGAGTCGAACCTCCCGACTCGCTGGTACCTGCCGCGCGAGGACGTCCAGGTCGAGGTCGAGTCCACGGACACCGCGACCCGCTGCCCGTACAAGGGGATCGCGAGCTACTACGCGGTGCGCCTGCCGAGCGGCGAGAGCGTGAAGGACCTGATCTGGTACTACGAGGACCCCCTCCGGGCAGTGGATCAGATCGCCGGGCGGGTGTGCTTCTTCAACGAGCGGGTCGACGTCGAGGTCGACGGGCAGCCCGAGGGCCGGCCCGAGACCACCTGGCGCCACGGAGTCAAATCCGAGGCCGCCGCGATCGCCCGTAACGGCAGCTGATCGCTTAGCGCCGGGTATTCTCGGCTGCTCCCCGAGTCACCGAGGAGCAACGACAGCCATGGCGATCGCGACCCCCTACACAGACAAGACCGACGAACAGAAGGCCATCTGCGAGATGGTCCATCAGTTCGCCGACGAGCAGATCATCCCCAACGCAGAGCACTACGACCACGAGGACGAGTTCCCCGAGCCGATCGTGGAGCAGATGAAGGAGCTCGGGCTCTTCGGAGTGACGATTCCCGAGGAGTTCGGCGGGATGGGGCTCGATTTGACGACGTACGCGATGATCGTCGAACAGCTTTCGCGCGGCTGGATCTCGATCTCGGGGATCGTCAACACCCACTTCATCGGCTCCTACCTGCTGATGAAGTTCGGCACCGAGGAGCAGAAGCAGAAGTACCTACCTCGCATGGCCACCGGGGAGATGCGCGCGGCGTTCTCGTTGAGCGAGCCCGAGTGCGGGTCGGATGTCCAGGCCATCAAGACGACAGCCCGCAAGAATGGCGAGCGCTACGAGATCAACGGCACCAAGATGTGGGTCACGAATGGGCTGCTTTCGAGCATCGTGTTCGTGCTCACAAAGACGGACCCGCAGGCTGAGCCCATGTACAAGGGCATGACTTGCTTCATCGCCGAAAAGGAACCGGGCGCCGCCCAGAACTCCGGCCCCTACGAGGGATTCAACGTACCCCCAAAGATCAAGAAGCTCGGATACAAGGGCGTCGAGTCCACGGAGCTGGTTTTCGACGGCTACGAGACCCCCGCGCAGAGCATTCTCGGAGGCGAGGAGCAGGGCCTCGGCCAGGGGTTTGTGCAGATGATGGACGCGCTGGAGGTGGGACGGGTCAACGTCGCCGCGCGCGGGGTCGGAATCGCGCAAAGAGCCCTGGAGCTCGCGCTCAAATACTCACAGGAGCGCAAGACGTTCGGCAAGC
>DATFDC010000447.1:0-2475 GCA_035252415.1 Solirubrobacteraceae bacterium | reverse complement strand
GCCTGGTCCATGGCTTGTTGTGGATTGCGGACCGGGCCGCCGTGCCCGACCACGAGCAGCGCCGGGTCGAGCGCGCGCAGCTTCTGGGCCGATTCCAGGTCCTTGCCCTTGTCCCAGGTGGCCATGGCCGCGAGCGGGAAGCGCAGGTAGAAGTGGTTCGAGACGGCCAGGCCGCCGATCGAGGTGAAGGTGTCGCCGACGATGATGGTTCTGTCGCGCGTGTCCAGGAACGACACGTGACCCGGGGTGTGACCGGGCGTGGGGATGACCTCGAGGCTGCCGATCCGCTCGCCGCCGGTGAGCCGCACATCGGGGGTGGTCTTGAGGCTGGGCCACGAGCCGGGAGGCTTGCCGTCGACCACCTTCTCGCCGGCGTGGATGCGCGCGTCGAGTTGGGGCATCAGCACCTCGACGGAGTCTTTGAGCTGTTCTTTGAGCGCGTCGAGTGAGCCGACGTGGTCGCCGTGGCCGTGGGTCAGCGCGATCCGCCGGATGTCGGCACCGGCGTGGCGCGCGGCCGCGATCAGCTCGTCCGCCCCGCCTCCGACCGTCGTGTCGACCAGGGTGAAGCCGTCGTCCTCGCGGACCAGGAAGGCGTTGACGAACCGCCACCGGTTGATCTGGATGAGGTTCTGGTTGATCTGTGTGGTGCTCATGGTGCTGTCCAGAATGCCTGATCGAGGATTGCGTCGCCACGGTGCTGCGCCCCGAACACCACGAACTCGAGCCCATCCGGGCCGGCTTCGAAGGCGCGGGTCGAGCCCGGGGCGACGCGGATCGCGTCGAGGGGCTTCACGTCCTCGATCTCGTCATCGACTCTGATCCGACCGCTGCCGGCCAGCACCAGGAACACCTCCTCGGCGTGGTGGTGGCGGTGGCCGAAGGCCTGGCGCACGCCGGGGCGCAGGCGCTGATGGCTGAGTCCGGTCCGCTGCGCCTCGAGCGGACGTGTCGCGAACCGGGCCTCACCCTGCTCGCCGTGGCCGAACCGCGGCGCCATGTCCTCGACGTCCTGTTCGAGATTGAGATGCGTGTGGCCGCTGCCGCCGGGGAGGTAGCCGACGCCTCCGAGCGGTTCGAGCTCGATTCGCTCGGGTGGGTGGTTCGGGTCGAGCAGCGCCATGACCTGGGACAGCTGCGCCTTGGCTTCGTCGGTGCGGAGCTGCTTAAGTGAGGCGTCGAGCGCCTCCTGGTTCAGCCACAGCTCGGTGACCCAGATCTGGTCGGGCTCTTCCTTGGCGCGGTTGATCACGTACAGCTCGCACCCGGCGGTGTCGCGGAGCGAGTCGGCGGCTCGCAGCAGCAACTCGGCCAGCTCGTCTCCCCGACCCGGCTGAGCGGTGAACTTCATATAGCGCCCGACGCCCGGCACGGGCTAATCCTACGGAGGTGAGCCGGTTGCCAGAATGGGCGCCGACGTGCCGATCTCGATCCGACAGCCGTTGTTCGCTCTTGCCACCAGCGACCGGTTGGAGCAGGTCGTGCGCGGGTTGCCGGGCGGCGAGGCGCTCGCGTATCGGCTGGCGTCACGATACGTCGCCGGCGTCACGGCCGAGGATGCGTTCGCCACGGCTCGTCGATTGGCCGAGCGCGGTGTGCTCAGCTCGATCGACTACTTCGGGGAGCGGGTGACCGATCCGGCCGAGGCCGAGCGCGTGACCGAGGCGTATGTGTCGCTGGCTCAGCGGGTTGGTTCGGAAGCTCCGGGGGCTTACCTGTCCGTCGATCTCTCGCACCTGGCGATCGATGAGGACGGGGTGGTAGGGCGCCTGGAGAGGATCGCTGCGGCCCTGCCGCCCGATGCCTACGTCCAGGTCGGCGCCGAGGAGGCGGAGCGGGCGGATCGGATCCTTTCGACCGTGCTCGCGGTGGCGCGGGGCGGGGGCCGGGTGGCGGTCACGCTCCAGGCCAACCTGCGGCGTAGTGTTTCGGACGCGTCTGCGCTTGTCGACGCGGGCGTCCCGGTCCGGCTGGTCAAGGGCGCGTATGTGGAGTCGCCGGCGGTGGCGCACGCGTTCGGGGAGCCCACGAACCTGGCCTTCGTCAGTCTGGCGTATGCGTTGCACCGTGCCGGGGGTGTGGTCTGGCTCGCCACACACGATCCGGTGCTGCGAGAGGCGCTGCTGCCGGGGCTGCCGGGCGCCGGGGTGGAGATGCTGTTTGGTGTGCGTCCGTCCGATCAGGTGGAGTTGGCCGCGCGCGGGGTTCCGGTGCGGGTGTACATGCCGTACGGCGATCAGTGGTTCCGCTACGCGATGCGGCGCCTGGCCGAGTCGCGCGGCGCGCATTAGCGGGGGGGGGCGTCAGGAGCGGGCCGGCTTGGGCGCGCGGCGGGGCTCCATGAACGGCTCCTTGTCGGCGGGATGCCCGGCCTCGATCAGGCGGCCGCGCTCGAGCTCGGCGTTGAACTCGGCCCCGAGCAGGATCGCGATGTTCGAGATCCACAGCCAGACCAGGAAGATGATCACTCCGGCC
>DATFDC010000446.1:0-2865 GCA_035252415.1 Solirubrobacteraceae bacterium | reverse complement strand
CGCTGACCTCACGGCTGTTGCCCCGGCCCGGCATCACTCGGCGGCGTAGTCGGCGGTCGGGGTGGGGGACTCGGTGGCGTGGCCGAACTCGGCGGCCAGACGCACTGGGGCGAGGTGCGGCGCCTCGCCACGGCGCATCTCGTGGCGGCGACCAAGCGCCCCGGCGAGGATGTCGACGCGGTAGGCGCGAACCTCCTTGGCCACGCGCTCGGGCGTCTCGGCCACGACGACCTTGGCGCCCGTGGCAAGGGTGATCACCGTGTCGGGGCAGGCTTCCACGGTGACGATCAAATCTGGATTGAGGCGGAAGGGCTCGAGCTTGTGCCCGAGACGGTGCAGGGAGATCATGGTTGTTCCTCGGTGCGTTTTGAAAGAGGGCGGGGCCCGGGCCGGAGGAGCGGGATCCCTCGATTCCCGCTCCCCCGACCTGGCCCCTGGGGTGAATTACTGCTTCATCTGCACGGCCGTCTGCATCATCTGATCGGCCGTGGTGATCGTCGAGGCATTGGCCTGGTAGCCGCGCTCGGCCTCGATCATGTTGGTGAACTCGGTACCCATGTCGACGTTCGACTGCTCGAGCTCGCCGCTGATGGTCTTGCCGTAGTTGCCGATGCCGGGCTGCCCGACCTGGGCAGGGCCGGACGCGCTGGTGGCGCTCCACAGCGAGCCGCCGTCGCGCTGCAGGCCGGCCTCGTTCGGGAATGTGGCCAGCGAGATGTAGCCGGCGGTCACGCGCTGCTGATAGGTCGGCGAGGCCGAGTTGCCGTCGACATAGGACACGCTGCCGTCGGGGCCGATGGCAATGCCGGTCGAGTTGACCGGCACGTTGATGGCGTTGTTGGCGCCGCCGGCCACGTTGACCGAACCGTTGGCGTTGGCCGGATAGCCGAGCACGTACTGACCGGTCTGGGTGCACAGGAAGCCCTGCGAGTTGAACGTCAGGTCACCGGCGCGGGTGTACTCCGGCGGGGTGTTGATCCCGGGGGCGGCGACGGTCGGGGCGCCGTTGGCCACGACCAGGAAGCCGTCGCCCTGGACCGCTACGTCGGTGGCGTTCCCGGTCGACTCCACGCCGCCGGCGGCCATGTTGTTGTCGATCGAGTTGACGTGGACGCCGAGGCCGACCTGGAGCGGGTTAGTGCCGGCGTTGAAGCCGTTCGGGCCGGTGCCGGCCTGGATGAGCTGCGAGAGCTCATCGGAGAACACGGTGCTCTGGGACTTGTAGCCGACGGTGTCGACGTTGGCCAGGTTGTTGGCGGTCACGTCGAGCATCGTCTGGTGAGCGTCGAGGCCGCTGATCGCGGCGTACATGCCTGACATCATCGGGACATCATTTCCTTTCGCGGCTTCCTCGATGAGGTCCGGCCGCTGTTGTTGATAACCGTTTCGCTCATGCGATCACGGCGCTGTCGATGTTGGTGAACACCTGCTGACGCATGTGCTCGGATGGCACCGCCGTGATGACGGTGTTGTTCGTGACCGACACCACGTAGGCGGTGCCGTCTACGAAGACCACGGAGTCACGCGAGCCCTTGCCGGCGGCGCGGGTGACTCCGTCGGTCAGTCGACTGAGCGTCGACTGATCAAGCGTGATCCCGCGCTGCTGAAGGCGCTCGACCGCGTGACGCGAGAACGTCGGCGCGTTCGTGTGCTGGGCCAGCACCTCGCCGAACGAGGGGCCGGTCGTCGCCTGCGGCGCATTCTGGCGCTGCGCCGGCGCGGTCGGCTGGACCGGCGCGGTGAGGCCGGGTGCGACCAGCGCGGGGTTGGGAAGGACTGCGCTCATGACACCTGGTAAACCGCCGAGGCGTTGATCCCCGAGGTTCCGTTGATCGTGAGCGTCGGGCCGCTCGAGGTGAAATTCACTGCCTGCACCACGCCCGTGGCGGCGGACTGGGTGGTGGGATCGGTGTAGTTCACGGTGTGACCGATCAGCGCGATCGCGGTGGCGTTGTTCTGGCCCGAGGCGATCGTCTGGGTGGACTCCGCCGTGTAGGTCTGCTGCTCCACCGAGGTGAACTGGGCGAGCTCGGTGATGAACTGCATGGGGTCACTCGAGTTCGGGTTCATCGGGTTCTGGTTCTTGAGCTCGGCCATCAGCATCTGCAGGAACTGGTCCTGGTTGATCGGCATGCTCTTCTGGGCCGCGGTGGCGGCCGTGGTCTGAGGGCCGGTCGTGCCGCTGGTGCTCTGGGTGGTGAAGCTCATCGAGGTCGTCCTTGTCTCGGTTAGGTCTGGGTCCTCACGCGAGGACGTTCACCAGGGTGCCCTCGGGGAGCGCCGCGCTGGTCGTCTGGGCGTGGCTTAAGTCGGTCTCGCCGATCGCGTCGATCTGGGTGGCGCGTGCGCCCGCACGAGAGCGCGGCGAGGAGTCGTGGGCGCGGTCCTGAGTCGGGGCATTGCCCTCGCCACGCGCCTCGATGTTGAGGCTGAGCAGGTTGACTCCGGCCGACTGGAGCGAACGACGCAGATCGCCGCCGTTCTGCGAGAGCGTGTTGGCGGTGGCGGCGCTGTCGGTCACGACGTGCGCGGTCACGCCGTCGTCGGTGCGGTGAAGCTGGATGCGGATCGTGCCGAGCGAAGCCGGCGAGAGTTCGATCCGGGCCTGGGTGGCGCCCTGGCGTGCGCCGAGCTCGATCGTCGTGCGCACGGCGTCGACCGCGTGCTGGAGTGAGACGCCGTAGCGGGTGGGCAGCGCGGCCTGGGCGGCCTGGGTGGCCTGGAGCGCGGGCGCGGTCTGCGGCGCGGCGGTGGGGGCGACGGCCGGGGTCTCGAGCTGGACCGGCGCGCTCTGCGGGGCCTGCTTGGGCTGCGACTGCGCGTCGGACTGCGAATCGGATTGAGAATGAGTCTGATTCCCATTCT
>DATFDC010000445.1:0-7026 GCA_035252415.1 Solirubrobacteraceae bacterium | reverse complement strand
GCCTCGAACTTCCAGGGCAGGTCGGTCCAGGTCGACTCGTTGGCCGCCACCGTGCGGATCATGTGCCCGCCACCGATGAACGGAGGCATCTCCTCGAGCAGCTCGCGCCGCCCGTGCAGCACCCCGATCCCGGTCGGGCCGTACGCCTTGTGCCCAGTCCACGCGTAGAAGTCGACATCCAGGTCCGGCAGCCACACCGGAAGCTGCGGCACCGCCTGCGTCCCATCGACCAGCACCACCGCGCTGGCCGCATGCGCCCGCCGGGCGATTTCCGAGACGGGGTTCACCGTCCCCAGCACGTTTGACACATGCACGACACCCACGAACCGGGGACCGCGTTCCAGCAGCACATCCAGCGCATCCAGATCCAACGACCCATCGGGCAAAACCGGCACGTACGCCAGCTCGGCCTCGCGGTCCTGACACAGCAGCTGCCAGGGCACGATGTTCGAGTGGTGCTCCATCTCGGTCAGCACCACGAGATCGCCCCGGCCGACGTGCAAGCGCCCCCACGTGTACGCGACCATGTTGATCGCCGCGGTGGCGTTCGCCGCGAACACAGTCTCCTCAGGCGTGGATCCCAGCCACGCGGCGATCCGGGCCCGGGCGCCCTCGTACAGGTCGGTCGCCTCGGCGGCCAGCGGGTACACGCCCCGGTGGATCGACGCCCGATGCTCGGTGTAATACGAGGTCATCGCGTCGATCACGACGTCCGGCGTCTGCGAAGTCGCCGACGAATCCAGGTACGCGACCGGCTGTCCGTCGAACAGACGGTTCCGCAGCACCGGGAACTCCGACGCCACGTCGGCGACCGAACGACCCGGCGACACGGCAGTCATTACGCTGCCGCCTCGATCGAGTCGGTGATCCACCCGTAGCCCTTGGCCTCGAGCGCCTCGACCAGCTCGGGCCCGCCCTCGCGGACGATCCGGCCCTGGTACATCACGTGCACGTGCGACGGCTGCACGAGGTGGAGGATCCGCTGGTAGTGGGTGATGATCAGCACGCCCATGTCCGGGCCCGCGACCGCGTTCACCCCGTTGGCGACCACCCGCAGGGCATCGATGTCCAACCCCGAGTCTGTCTCGTCCAGCACGGCCATCGACGGCCTCTGCAATGCGAGCTGCAATATCTCCATGCGCTTCTTCTCGCCGCCCGAGAACCCCTCGTTCAGGTAGCGCGTCGAGAACTCGCGCGGCACGTTGGTCAGCTTCATCGCCGCCTCGACGGTCTGGCGGAACTCCTTCAGCGGGATCGGCTCCTCGCCGCGCGCCTCGCGGTGAGCGTTCAGAACCGTCCGCAGGTACTTGGTCACGGTCACCCCGGGCACCGCCACCGGATATTGGAAGGCCATGAACAGCCCCATCCGCGCGCGCTCGTCGGGGTCGGCCTCCGTCACGTCCTCACCCTTGAAGATCACCTGACCCTCGGTCACCTCCAGCCCCGGGTGACCCATGACCGCGTTGGCCAACGTCGACTTCCCGGAGCCGTTCGGCCCCATCAGCGCGTGGATCTCGCCGCGATCGACAACCAGGTCGACACCCCGCAGGATGTCCTTCTCGCCGGCGCGGACGTGAAGGTTTCGTATCTCTAGATCTGCCATATCAAGCTTTCGGATTCGGGAACCAGTCAGGCGGTGTGCACGAGCTCACCGCGGCGCGAGAACTCGACGAGCTCGGCCAGTGTGGTCGTCTGCAGCGAGCGGATGATCCCGCCCTGCACGCGCGTCCACAGCAGCTTGGTCGCGCACCGGCCGGCGTCCGCCTCGTGCGAGCAGAGCACCCGCTCGGTGTGGTCGTGCACGAAGCACTCCATCGGCGCGATCGCGCCCTCGAGCGCCTGCACCACGTCGACCATCGCGATCTCCTCGGCCGGCCGAGCCAGCCAGTAGCCGCCGTGGGCGCCGCGAGCGCTCATCACCAGGCCGGCCTTGCGCAGCCGCGCAACGACCTGCTCGAGATAGGCGAGCGGCAGTCCCTCCGCGTCGGCGATCGCCTTCAACGAGGTGGGCTGCTCCGGCGATTGGCGCCCGAGCTCGACCATCAGCCGCACGCCGTACTCCGCCTTCGACGAGAAGATCATGCTCTCATATCCTACCAGGACGGTCGGATTGCCCGGCGTGCGAACCGGACCGCGCGCCCCGGTAGGCTCAAGCACAATGCGCGCTCAAGCGGTACGCAGCACCGCCCCCGGGCCCCTGGCCACCGCCGACGAACTCGCCGCGGCCGCGGCCGCCGCGCGGGCGCACGGACGCATCGGGATCGACACCGAGTTCATGTCCGAGGGACGCTACCGCGCGCTGCTCTGCCTGGTGCAGATCGCCGTCGACGACCCGGGCACCGATCACGGCACCCCGCAGATCCACCTGATCGATTCGCTCGACGACGTCGACGCCACGCCGATCGCGCAGCTCCTCGCCGAGCCGTCGATCGAGGTCGTGCTCCACGCCGGCCGCCAGGACGTGGCCATCCTCCGCCGGGCCTGGAACACCGAGATCACCAACATCTTCGACACCCAACTGGCCGCCGGGTTCGTCGGCGCGAGCGCCCAAACCGGCTACGGCAACCTGCTCGGCGCGATGCTCGGCCGCCGGGTGGGCAAGACGGCCAGTTATACGCGCTGGGACGCCCGGCCGCTGACCGCCGAGCAGCTGAGCTACGCCGCCGAGGACGTCGCCCATCTGCTCGAGCTGGCCGACGAGGTTCAGCGCCGTCTGAAGGAGAGCGGACGCGACGCCTGGGCCCGCGAGGAGTGCCGCCGGCTCGAGTCGGCCACCGACGAGCGCGACCCCTACAGCGCCTGGGAGCGCCTCCCGCGGATCGGCCAGCTCGATCCCAAATCCCGCGCGGTGGCGAAAGAGCTTGCCGCCTGGCGCGAGCGCACAGCGGCCGACGAGGACCGGCCGGTCGGCTCCGTCCTGGCCGACCCCGCGCTGGTCGAGCTCGCGAAGCGTCACCCTTCGAACCTGCAAGCCCTCGAGCAGATCCGCGGCATCCATCCCTCCGGGATCAGGCGGCGCGGCGCGGCCATCCTCGACGCGATCGCGGCCGGCATCAAGGAGCCGCCGATCCCCCGCGACGAGCCGCGTGGCCGCTCGGACCCCGAGGACGCGCCGTTGATCGTGCTGGCCGAGTCGGTGCTCCGGGCCCGCGCACTCGAGGCGGGCCTCGCCTACGAGTTGATCGCCTCGCGGGGCGAGCTCGAGATGATCGTGTCCGCCGCCCGGCGCGGCGAAGCCGAGCCCGAGGTGCGCACGCTCGAGGGCTGGCGATCGGAGCTCGTCGGGACCGACCTGCGCGATCTCCTGGCCGGGCGCAAGGCGGTCTCGGTCGGACCGGACCGCCGTCTGGCCCTCAGCTAGCGCCGACCTCGAGCCTCATCGACATCGCGGCCGTGCGATCGAACATCGTGCCCGACAGCGCGTAGGTGATCGGCCAGGGCCGGTTGATCTGGCCGAGGTCGATCTGCCGCAGGTCGCCGGTGGCGGTCGCGAAGGTCAGCCGCAGCTTGTGGCCGGGCGAGTTCGCCCCGGTCTGCAGCGACGTGTCGCCGTCGGCCAGCGACCAGCCGTGCCTGCGCAGCACGTGGCTCTCGTCGAGGGCCAGGTTGTCCGACGAGCGGTAGTGGTGGTCGACCACGACCAGGTCGATCGAGCAGTACACGCGCGAGCCGCGGTCGCACGCGCGCGCCTGGACCGCGATCTCCGCACCGGGTACGAGCGGGATATCGGTGGCCACCGGCGTTCGCTGAGCCTGACTCGCGCCACAGCCGGCGAGAATCAGGATGGGCGCCAGTGCACCTAGTCTTCGGGCTCTCATGGGTGGGAGCGCAAGCGTAGCCATTGGCCGCTACCTGCTCGGCGCGGCGGCCCTGGTGGTGATCTGCGCCGCGCTGGGCCTGGCCGCGGTGGCGATCCGCCGCCGGGTGCTGGCCGACTGGGCCGGTGCGCCGGCCCGGCTGGCCGAGTTCGTGATCGGCCTGGGGCTGCTGATCGGGATCCTCGAGGTGCTCGGCACGGTCGGGCTGTTCGCGTTCGCTCCGATCGTGATCGCGAGCGTTCTGGTCTGCTTGGCCTCGCTACGGGAATCCGGCTCGAGACCCGACGCCGATCGGCAGCATGCGACGCCGGATTCCCCTAGCTCGGCGTCCGTGGGACCGGGGGACCCCATCCGGACCCGCCCGAGACCCGGCCCGCTCATCGTGATCGCGGTCCTGGGCGCGGCCACCGTGCTCGCCGAGTGGGGCGCGCTTTCCATCCAGTCCTACAACGTTGGGATCCGCGGCTTCGACTCGCTCTGGTACCACCTGCCGTGGGCGGCGAGCTTCGCGCAGACCGGAAACGTGGTGTCGCTGCGCTTCACCGACGTCGAGTACCTGACGCCGTTCTATCCCGCCACCGCCGAGATGCTGCACGGCCTGGGCATCGTGCTGTTCGGCCGCGACACGCTCTCCCCGGGGTTCAACCTGTTCTGGCTCGCGTTGACCCTGCTGGCCGCGTACTGCATCGGGCGACCGCGCGGCGTCGGCGCGGCCACGCTGCTCGGCGCCGCCGTCGCGCTCGCCACGACGATGATGGACTACTCCCAGGCCGGCGCCGCGGCCAACGACGTGGTGGCGATCTTCTTCCTGCTCGCCGGGGTGGCGCTGCTGGTCAACGGATCGCTCGTGCTCGCGGCGGTCGCGGCCGGGCTGGCGGTTGGCGTGAAGCTAACGGTCCTCGCCGCCGTCCTCGCGCTCACGATCGGCGTGATCGCGATCGCCCCACGCGCCCGCCGGTTCGCCACCGCGCGCGCGTGGCTCGTGCCGCTCATCCTGGCCGGCGGGTTCTGGTACCTGCGCAACCTGATCGCGGTCGGCAACCCGCTGCCGTGGACGAGCTTTCACGGTGTGCTCCCGGCGCCCGCCCCGGCGCTCCAGCAGCACACCGGCTTCTCGGTCGTCCACTACCTGACCACCTCGGGGTTCTGGAGCCGCTTCGCCCAGCCGGCCCTGGCCGGCGGGCTCGGCCGGTGGTGGTGGGCGATGCTGGCCGCGGCGGTGATCGGCCCGCTGCTCTGCCTCGCCTGGCCAAGGGGCTCGGGAAGAAACTGCGTCCATGCTGAAGTTTCTTCCCAAACGCGAATGCTCGGCGCGGTGGCGCTGTTCGCGCTCGCCGCCTACCTGATCACCCCCGAGACCGCGGCCGGCCCGGCCGGCGACCCCCTCGGGTTCGCGTTCAACCTGCGCTACCTGGCGCCGGCGCTGACGCTGTGCCTCGCGGTGGCGCCGCTCGCCCCGCCGCTCACGCGAACCGCAGCGACCCGGACCGCGAGCGTCATCGCCCTCGCCGCCCTGCTCACCGCCACCGTCGTCCAACCGCGCCTCTGGCCCGCCCACACCCTCGGCGCGATCCTCATCGGCGTCGCGGCGCTCGTCCTGCTCGCGCTCACCCGGATCCGTCTTGCCCTCGTCACCGCCGCCCTTGCGCTCCTGGTCGCCGGGTACCCCCTCCAGAACCACTACCTGCGCGGCCGGTACGTCTACCAGCCGAACGTGTCATCGCTGTCGACCGTCTGGGCGATGTTCCGCGATATCCACAACGCACGCGTCGGCATGGTCGGGACGTTCGGCGGCTTCTTCACCTACCCCTTGTACGGCCTCGACCTCTCCAACCGCGTGCAGTACATCGCCGACCGCGGGCCCCACGGGTCATTCACGCCAATCACTACCTGCGCTCGATGGCGAGCACAGGTGAACACCGCGCACTTGAAATATCTCATCACAACACCAGCCCGCGACCCGTGGCACCCACGGGTACTCAGCCCGTCCCCGGAAACCGGATGGACCGTCACCGACCCGGCCGCGCAGCCGATCTACCGCGAAACCGCACTCGGCCAGCCGATCGTCGTGTTCCGGATCCGAGGCCCGCTTGACCCCGGAGCGTGCGGGTAAGCTCAAACCTCCCGATGTCTACCGCCGCCGACCCACTCGACGACCCGGAACTGCTCGAGACCGAGTGGGATCTCGCGCCGCTGCTTGACGGCGCCGGCGACGACCGGGCCGGGGCCGAGCGCATGCTCGACGAGGCCCGGGAGCGAGCCGCGACGTTCGCCCAAGAGCACGCCGGCAACGTCGCAGAGCTCGACCCGGCTGGCCTGCGTGACGCGATGCGCGAGCTCGAGGCGATTCACGAGCTGATCGGGCGGGTCGGCTCGTACGCCAGCCTGCGCTTCTCGGTGGACACCGCGGACCCCGCCAACGGCGCGCTGCTCCAGCTCGTCCAGGAGCGCGCGACCGAGGTCGAGACGCTGCTGTTGTTCTTCGAGCTCGAATGGGCCGCGCTCAGCGACGACCAGGCCGACTCGCTCCTGGCCGATCCGGGCCTGGACTTCTGCCGTCATCACCTGCGCAGCGTGCGCCGCTACCGCCCCCATCTGCTCTCCGAGTCAGAGGAGAAGGTCCTGGCCGAGAAGTCGATCTCGAGCCAGGCCGCGTGGGCGCGCCTGTTCGGCGAGGTCGTCGCCGCGCTCCGGGTGAACCTCGACCAGCAGGAGCTGAACCTCGACGTCGCGCTCAGCCGCCTCCAGCTGCCCGACCGCGAGGTCCGGCGGGCCGCCGCCGCAGCGGTGTCCAGGGCGCTCGAGCCCGGACTGCGCACGCGGGGATTCATCTACAACACGCTGCTCTACGACAAGTCGGTCGAGGACCGGCTGCGCAACTATCCCCACTGGCTGGCCAGCCGCAACCTGTCCAACGAGGCCTCCGACGAGTCGGTGATGGTGCTGATCGACGCGGTTCGGGGCCGGTTCGACCTGCCCCAGCGCTGGTACAAGCTCAAGGCGAAGCTGCTCGGCCTCGATCGTCTGGCCGACTACGACCGGTCGGCCCCCGTCCTGCACGAGGGCGTCACGTACACGTATGCCGAGGCGCGTGAACTGGTGCTCGACACCTACGAGTCGTTCTCGCCTATCGCCGGCGAGGTCACGCGCCGCTTCTTCGAGGAGCGCTGGATCGATGCACCGCCCCGACCCCACAAGCGCGGCGGGG
>DATFDC010000444.1:0-6212 GCA_035252415.1 Solirubrobacteraceae bacterium | reverse complement strand
GAACTTGTCAACCCCCGGCAGTCGGGTGGCGCCCGGAACCAGCGCGCCACCGAAGCTCAGATACCACGACTGCGCCTGCGTCCCGGGAACCGGCCAGCGCGCGAACGACTGCTCGAACGCCGCCCCCGGCGCGCCCGCCTGCCCGCCGCCGGCGCCGTTGTCGAACAGCACGCGCACTGACGGCAGCGCTTCGAACGCGGCCAGCGAGGACGCATACGAAGGCTGGTCCTGGATCGGATCGTCGGCCGGGAACGTCACACCGCTCACGCACATGGCCACCTGGTAAAGCTCAGGGGCCAGCGCACGCACCGCCGGGGACAGCGCGGGCTGCCGGCGGGCCACGAACAACGACAGGAAGTCGTACCAGCGCTCCGCGGTGGCCGGGTCGAGCGAATCCACGTGCACGCCGTTGGTGAACGTGAACCACTTCAGTCTCGTCCCGGTGAAGTGCTCGGCGAGATCGGGACAGTGACCGCCGGTCTGCTCGTCGGTCCACTGGCATGCCAGATAGACCGGGACGCGAATCTTGTGCACGAAGGTGGTCGGGTTCAAGGGATTGGCCACCGCCGGCCGGTAGTAGCGGTTGGCGAACACCTGGCCCACGTCGCTCACCGCCTCGGGGTGGAGCACCTGGTTCGCGCGGCAGACGCGGTCGCCGCCCCGGATGCGAGCAAGCGCCCACGGCTGACCGTGTCCCGGCGCGGCCGCCTGGGCGTCGTGATCGCGCGCGCGGGCGTAGGGCAGCGCGAAGCCGGTGTTGAGGATCCCGCCGGGGTACAGCGTGGTCGCGGTGTTGTCGATCACCGACAGCGGCGCGATCGCCGCGAGATGCGGCGGGTCGGTGGCCCCCACGAACAGTTGGCTGATGCCGCCGTACGAGATCCCGATCATGCCGACCCGATGCCCGAGGACCCACGGCTGGCGCGCCACGGTCTCGATCACGTCGTAGCCGTCGAGGCTCTGCAGCCGCTCGAAGAAGCTGAACGCCCCGCCCGAGCACCCCGTGCCGCGCATGTTCACGTCGACCACCGCGAACCCGAGCAGGTTGGCGATCGGCGCGATCCCGCTCTGGGCACCGGCCGGGTCCGCGTAGCCGTAGCCCGAGTACTCGACAACCGTGGGGTACGGTCCCGGGCCCGCCGGCAGGCGCACGTCGATCGCGAGCTTGATCCCGTCGCGAACGCTCAGGTATCCGTATCCCGAGCGCGGGATCCGCTGGCGGTAGATCCGCGTGCTCGGTGGCGCCGATCGATCCGGTAAAACGGTCAAGGTGGGTGTACGTGGCGCGCCGGCCCTCACGGACCCGACGGCACCGAGGGACCCGACGGGCCTGACGCGGTAGCCAGAGCCCGGCGCGACGCCGCGGAACACCGCACCACCGAGCGGCCCTGCCCGTCGCACCGCCACCGTATGCCCGCGTCGCGAGACCAGCGCCAGACGCTCGCCCGGCCGCGCGCCGACGACATACGCCTGCCGTACGCTCCCATGCGCCGTGATCGCGACCGCAGAGGGCGCGGCAAAAAGTGCGAGCGCCACCCCCGCGATCAGCCCCCCCATGAGCTGTTTCGCCCCGCGCGCCATATATCTGGCCGCGCACCCTACCTGATGCCTTGCTAGCTGCGCTAGCCTCGCGCCACACAACACGTCACGGAAAGAGATGGGAACTCCTGGGGTGGGGCCACCCGGCGAAAAGGATTTCAGTGAGCCACTACGACTGCTCGTCGTAGCGGACGATGCCGACCTGTCGTCCCGGGTGCAGGCGCTGCTCGGCGCCGAACCGGACGTGCAGGTGTGCGACGGAGCGGCCACCCTGCGTCGCGCCCTGCATCAGCAGCCGGTGGACTGCGTGGTGCTCGCCGTGACCGAGGTCGACCCGGCGGCCACAGTCCGGACGGTTCTCTCGATCGTGTCCGACGAGCCGGTGGTGGTCATCGCGACCATCGACAAGGACTCCGCGCTCGAAGCCATCCACGAGGGCGCCCAGGACTACCTGCTCGAGTCATCGACCGACGCCGGGGAGCTCGGGCGGGCGATCAGGTACGCGATCATGCGCAAGCGAACCGAGACCCGGCTAGCCCGCCAGGCGCTGCACGATTCACTGACCGGCCTGCCCAACCGCGCCCTGCTGCTCGACCGCCTGAACCTGGCGGTCGCCCGCTCGCGCCGCCAGCCCACCTCCCTGGCCCTTCTGTTCCTCGACCTCGACGGGTTCAAGAGCATCAACGACAACCTCGGCCACGAGGCGGGCGACGAGCTGCTGGTCGAGGTCGCCCGCCGTTTGCAACGCGTGCTCCGGCCCGGCGACACCGTCGCCCGGTACGGCGGTGACGAGTTCGTGATCCTGTGCGAGGACCTGCGCGGGCAGCGCGAGGCACAGCGCGTGGCCGAGCGGGCTCGCGGGGCCATCGCCGAGCCGTACGCGCTCCGCGGTACTCAGGTGACGATCGAGGCGAGCGTCGGGATCGCCCGCGCCCGCCACGAAGAGACCCACCCCCAGGAGCTGATCCGGGAAGCCGACCTCGCGATGTACCAGGCCAAGCGCCGCGGCGGTGGCATCGAGTCCTACACCGAGACGGGCGAGCTCGAACTCGAGGCGCGGTTGCGCGAGGCCGTGCAGCGCGCCGGACTTGCCGTTCACTACCAACCGGTCATCGCGCTGGCCGACGGGACGCTGCACTCGCTCGAGGCACTTGTCCGGTGGGAGCATCCCGAGCGAGGCCTGCAGGCGCCGGATGAGTTCCTGCCGGTGGCCGAGGACACCGGCCTGATCGTCGACATCGATATGTGGGTGATCGACGAGGCTTGCCGGATGCTCGAGCGCTGGCAGAGCGCGGCGCTCCTCGACGACGGGGTGCCGGTGAGCGTGAACCTGTCCTCCCGCACGCTGCGCTCCCCGGAACTGGCCGGCGCCATCGAACGCGCCACCACGGCCGCCGCGATCCCGACCGACCGGCTCTTGCTCGAGCTGACCGAGGCCAGCCTCGAACTGGATCGGCGAGGGGCGGCCGCAGCGCTCGAAGCCCTCCTGCATACCGGCGTGCAGCTCTGCCTCGATGACTTCGGCTCGGATCGCGCCTCGCTGCGCGTGCTCTCGAGTCATCCCTGGAGCGCGGTCAAGCTGGACCGCGCAACCATCGCGTCAGCCAGCGCCGACCCCCAGGCCGCGCGCATGCTCGCCGCGCTGCTCGCCGGCCTGCACGCGGCGGACCTCCTGGCGATCGCCAAGGGCATCGAGACCGCCCCCCAGCGCGACGCCATGCGCCGCCTGGGCTTCGACGCCGCGCAGGGGTTCTTGTTCTCCGCCCCGGCCCCGGCCGAGGAGATCGAGTCGTGGCTCGCCGCGCGCACCAGATAGGTTTCGCCGATGCCCAATACCGCCGATCTGGGAGTGCTCGAAGCCGCCGAGCTGCTCCGCGCTCGCCAACTGTCCTCTGCCGAGCTCACCGACGCGTGCCTGGAGCGCATCGAGCAGCGAAACGGTGGGCCGCCCACGCTCGACGGCGCGCCGGACGCGGTCAACGCGTGGGTCCGGCTGTATCCGGACCTGGCGCGCGAGCAGGCGACGAAGGCCGACCAGCGACGCGCCCGCGACGGTGACGCGACCCCGCTGCTGTGCGGCATCCCGATCGGCGTCAAGGACCTGTACGCGGTCCAGGGGCTTCCGCTCACCGCCTCGAGCCGAGTCCTGGACCCGGGCACCCCCGCGGCAAACGACTGCGTCGCCTGGGCGGCCCTGCGCGCCAACGACATGGTGCTGCTCGGTCACACCCACACGCACGAGTTCGCGGCCGGCGGCACCACCGATCAGGTCGGCAACCCGCACGCGCTGAACCTGATCGCCGGCGGCTCGAGCGGCGGGAGCGCCGCCGCACTGGCCGCGCGCATGACGCCGGTGGCGCTGGGCAGCGACACGTGCGGATCGCTGCGCATCCCCTCGGCCTGCTGCGGCACCTGTGCGATCAAGCCCACGCACGGACGGATCTCGCTCGACGGCATCGTCCCGCTGGCCGCATCGCTCGACCATCCCGGCCCGATGGCGCGCACGGTCGCCGACTGCGCCGCCGTGCTGCAAGCGATGGCCGCCGGGACCGCCGCCGTCACCCCCCTCCTGCCTCCCCCGGCCGAGATGGGCGCGCTCCCGATCAGAGCGCGCAGCGGTAACAGTCCGCTCGATGGCGTCACCGTCGCGCTCACCGACCGCCTAAATCAAAATCACATAGATGACGAGGTGACCCGCGGATACGAAGAAGCGGCGCGCGCCTGCGAGCGACTCGGCGCTCGCGTCGTCGAGCTTCCGGCGCCGTGGACGTTCGACTGGGAGGACCTGAGCTCGGTGTTGATGACCGAGGTGTGGGCCTACCACCAGACGCATGCCGATCGGCTCGATCGCTACCGCGAGCAGGTCGCGGAGTTCGTCGAGGCCGCGACCAACTTCACCGACGGACAGGCCTACCTGGCCGCGCAGATGCGCCGCTCGGAGGGGACGGCGATGTGGGAGCAATGGTTCGCCGAGCACGGCGTCGACGCAGTACTCGAGCCGACGCTGCCGATCCTTCCGCTCGAGCGCGGGCCGGGCTACGAGCGCGGATACCCGGCCGGACCCGGCGATCCTCTGATCGCGTTCACCGCGCTGTGGGACATGACCGGGATGCCGGTCGTCGCGCTCCCGGTCACCTGGTCTGTCGGCATGTCGCTCGCCGCGCCCCGCGGCCACGAGGCGCAGTTGACCCAGATCGCCATCGACCTCCAGGAGCACGCGCTCGGCGTTCCGGGCGACCCTCTGGCGTGAGCTCACTGGCGGTCACGGGCGCGGTTCACGCGGGGAAACCGATCGGCCTGCGCGCCGAGGAGGGAGTGATCGTCGAGTTCGGCCGGGACGTCCAGCCGCGTCCTGAGGACGACACGATCGACGCGGCCGGCGCGATCCTAGTGCCCCCGCTGCTCAACGGCCACACGCACGCGGCGATGACGCTGTTTCGCGGCTACGGCGACGACCTGCCGCTGATGCGCTGGCTCGAGGAGAAGGTCTGGCCGATCGAGCGAAGGCTCGAGCCCGAGGACGTGTACTGGGGCACCCGGCTCGCCTGCCTGGAGATGGTCCGCAACGGGACCGGCCGCTTCTGGGACATGTACTGGCACCCCGAGGCGGCGGCCCGTGCGGTGCGCGATGCCGGCCTGCGCGCCACCGTCGCCGCACCGCTGATCGACGTCGACGGCCGGACCGAGGCGATGCGCGAGGCCGCGCTGCGCAGTCTCGACGAGCTGACCGGCGCCGGCGACCGCGTCGACGCCGGCCTCGCCCCCCACGCGATCTACACCGTCACCGAATCGAGCCTGCGCTGGATCGCCGAGCTCGCCGCCGAAACCGGCATCACGGTTCAGATCCACCTGTCCGAGACCGAGCAGGAGGTGATCGACTGCGTCGCTGCCCATGGCGAGCGCCCGGCTCACTACCTGGACCGGGTCGGCCTGCTCACCCCTCGTACCGTCCTCGCCCATGGCGTCTGGTTGGACGAATCGGAGCTCGAGCTGATTGCCGCGCGCGGCGCGGTGATCGTGACCAACCCGGTGGCCAACCTCAAGCTCGCGGTCGGCCACGTGTTTCCCTACGTGCGCGCGCGAGCCGCCGGTATCCAGATCGGCCTCGGCACCGACGGCCCCGGCTCGAACAACTCGCTCGACCTGTTCGCGGACATGAAGGTGTTCGCGCTGCTGCAAAAGCACGAGGCGCGCGACTGCGCGGCGGTCACCGCCGAGGAGACGTGGGAGGTCGCGACTGGCCGTCGCGCGTCTCTGCTCGGCGCGGGGCAGGGACTCGAAGTCGGCCAGCCGGCCGACTTCCTGCTCCTGCGCGCCGGCGCCCCTGAGCTCTGCTTCGGCGAGCTGCCGGCCGCGCTCGTGTACGCCGCCTCGGGCTCGGTCGTCCAGGCCACCGTGGTGGCCGGCCGGGTGCTGATGCGCGACGGCGAGATCGAGGGCGCCGAGGAGGTCCTGGCCCGCGCACTCGAGCGCGCCCACCGGCTCGGCCTCGCGCTAGCCTGACCGCGGAGTCCGCCATGACCCCCAGCACCGTCGCACAAGCAGCGGCCGACCGCATGATCCGTGCGGCCGGACCGGCGAACGGCGAGCCCTGCCTGTTGCTGATGTTCGGCGAGCTCGCCCTGAAGGGGCGCAAGCGCTCGAGCTTCGCCGTGGCGCTCGAGCGCAACCTG